>CAZBFS010000118.1:5031-5667 GCA_964491215.1 uncultured Proteiniphilum sp. | reverse complement strand
TTGTGGTAGCATTTTCTGGGCATAGTCGCTTGCCAGTTTCCAAAGATCCGAACCTTCTTCCTTAGCTATTTCCTCACATTCATCCAGGCTGATGGCTACGCCTGATTCCGGCTCAATAAGCAAGCCGTTTTCCGCCAGAAAGCGGGCAAAGATCATCCTGTGCCAGTATTCGTATGCACATTCCTGTGTCAGGTGATTAATTTCAAGATTACCACTATTGTCTTGCCTGTCCCCCAACTGCCTGGCCCTGGCCCTGAGGTGATTACGCAGCCGGCGCATATCTGGGCACATATGACCATAAGGCTGGTAATGATGCACAGCCAATGACTCCAGAACCGCCTTTGCGCCCAGTTCGGCAACATCCCGGGCTTCTATAATTACACGCTCAAGCTTGTTGCGACGCTCTGCATTTAAAGGCTTCATGTACATCACCCCTTAGGAGACCACAATGGGACCATTAGAAATTTTCTCAAGAAGGTCCTTTTCCGTTTTGGCTAGCCAGGCTTTTAAATCATCTGTTGTTTTTAATGTGCCGCTGGATAACCGGACTTTTATTATTTTCGGTTCAAGGAGTTTTACCGCTGCCATTGAGGCGTTGTTAAACTGTTTTTGCAAGGCGTCTGTCTTTGTTCTCCA
>CAZBFS010000118.1:0-5021 GCA_964491215.1 uncultured Proteiniphilum sp. | reverse complement strand
GGAAGGGGCGTCTCCTTTAAACTGCGCAGTAGTGCCAAATCGTCACCAACAGAAAGTTGCGGCAGACTGGCGATCCCCTCATCCTGAAGTATTTTTTGCTGTTGCTCAGGGCTGATTTTTTTCCAGTTTTCATTATTAACCAGGATTTGCATTTCTTGTTTATAGATTAACTCAAAATTAGTATAAGCCTGTCTAACCGCAGCCCGGAGTGCGTTCACAGCTTCCTTTTTAATGGCCGGAACTGGATCGGGACTGTCTAACAACCTTCTATCATCCCGCACGGCATCGGCCTGCTTCTGTAGTTCACCAAATTCACTTAGAACAGCCGCATGTTTCAGCAAGTCCATCAGAGTAATCCAGTTTGGATTTCGCTCGGTAGCCAACTTTTCCAGGTCAGACCAGTCACTAAGTTGTTTGAGGAGCGTATCATGTTGTTTCAAAATGGCATCCAGCTGTTCATTTCCAGCCAGCCCTTTTATTGCTTCTACGTGGGTCACTGAAGGGCGTGCCGGCATTGGCGACTCTCCGCCGGCATTGCCAGCCTTCCCCATTAGTTTTTCTAAAAATTTGCCGGCAACTTTAGATTCCTCACCCGGCTTACAGCCCAAGCCGGCAGTTTGAAACAATTTGCGCAGCTTTATGCGACCCCGGACGTCGATAGTGACAGTTTCCAACCGGAAAGAAGTAGCGGCGATTTTGGCCTGGTCTAGTTGACCTTGTGTCAGTGGAGATCCCTTATGTGTAGCCCGAATATGCCCTGTTGTAAACAAGGTAATCAATGCTCCATCTATCGCGTCACGAGGCCACCCGTATGGATTCATGCCGAAATTAGCCCGGATTTCTTTTCCTGTCTTTTCCGACCCAATTTCAGATAGAATAGATGAACAAACTGGATGCTTTTCAGGCGCTTCATTCCAGCCAATACCCTGGAGGGCATTTTCGTCACCATTTTTTGCGCGGTTGATAACGCTGGGCCAACGAGCATCATCTGCATTATGAAATTCGGGGAACATTCGAACCAGGGATGCTTCAGCAGCTGCAAGAACCTTATCTTTCATTGTCAGCTCGAAACGTTCTTGTCCGCCACCCTGGATAACCTTGGCTGCATTAATGACATCTTTAATGATAGCGTCCCTGGTTGTTTCCGCTGTGCCCATGCGGGTAGCCATCGCATCACGCGCTTCCCGTCCTTCGGGTGTTGTCGGGGTTCCTTTAAAATCCAGTGTTGCTTTCGCTGCTTCGTATTCAGTAATAGCTTTTTTAAGGCTCACGGCATTGGTTTTTTTGACGTATATAAATAAAGTGGGGCAGTCACTGCCGGCTGAACGTGCATCAGAGATAACTGTGCTTTCACTGTCTCCCCACCCGTCACGGACCCAAAGTGGTATTTCATTGCCTTTGGACTCTGGGGGATCAGCCCCGAACTGGATCTTCAGCCTGCGGGGCTCATTGCATTTACCCTGTTTTAATTTAGTACTATTAAAAATCCCTGCCAAAGCTGCGTTCATTATATCTGTGCGTTTTCCTGAAAGAACGCTTAAATCGCCATTCAGCTTTGTTACCCTATTACGGTATTCGCGGTCCCACTCACTGCTTTCGCGTGTTTGAAGACTGTATTCCTCATCAATTTTAATAAGCTTCCCATCTTTTACAAGCTTGTCCAGAATCCTGGGAATATCCTTTCGTAATACTGTGCCATCATTAGACAAATCGCTTATAAGCAAATCAGCAATCATATCGGGGGTGGCCCTGACACCAATATCGGCAACAGCCTCCCTTGGCAATTTACGGATAAGAAAGATAAGGCCGCAGACACGTTTGGACAATTCCCCGTCAGCTGTCCCATCATCAAGTTTACGGATAGTCTCATCAATTTCTCTCAAAAGCACGCCTGTACGAAGCAGATCCGGCTGTAGTTGGTCAAATGCCACATCAGCCGGCACCACCGTTCCCAGAGGTTTTTCAGCAATGTCACGGACTGCGTCGTGAACAATTCGAAGCTGTGTCCGCAGCTGGCTACTGGCGCCTTGAATATCAATGGCCCGAAAGACATGCTCCCAAAAACGCCGGCGTACCGGCAGGATGGGATAATCCTCAACAATAATGCTTCTGTCCTCACTCCTGGGGGCAATTTTTGTGCCAATAAGCTGTCGGTCAATTTCACCGGCGCTGTTAGTTATCAGATCTTCTACAATTTTGTATTTATCGGCCTTTTTATCCAACACTACACGGCGGGTTACAGTCTCGACATCTGTATCAGTAAGCTCAACAGGTATTGTAAAACGGCCCTTTAATCGCTGCAGGAGAGGGATACCCCCGCTAAGGGCGGTTTGACCCGATCCTATTAATAAAACCCGACTGTCGAGCTCTTTACATAGGGCTTCAGAAACTACCTGTACGTCAGTTGAACGGTCTGCGCTGTCACCAATAAAAAGCTGGATTTCATCAAGCAATATCACTGTACAGGGTATTTGGCGGTTTATAGAAAGAACCTCACGGATTGTGCGCATAAAATCCGGAACTGATATATTGCTAACTACCGGAAATTGGGCGCGAAGTGTTGCGCGAACTTCTTTTAAAGTTGGCGCAAAGTCCGGATCAGCATCTAAAATTGCTTTAGCCAGTATAGGACTAACATATAAATCATGCAATTCTACTTTGAAAATTTTACCCGCATCCTCTACAGCCTTTCTGACATGATCAAGAAGCCCGTTTTTTCTTAGCCACATCACAAATTGTGCTTGAGGCAGGGATACAGGGAGCCCGACTGATCGAAAAATTATACCCAAAACAGCCAGACCAACGCTTTCACCTCCTCCGGTAGGGAGCATGCCGGCGGCGGCATGCAGTCCACCACATCTTTTACCCATTGTGTCTAGTTCTTTTAAAAGGTCTTTTACTTCGGTAGGAAGTTGGGCAAGCCCGCGGGCAGTAGCCCCATCAGCATCAAATTTGGTGTTTACCCAGAGGTGTCTCAACATTTTGAGGAGGTGCGATTTACCACTACCATAGAAGCCGCTCACCCACACTGCCGGTTGGCTTGCTGAGTCAATATTACTAAGGAAAGACTCAATAATACGAACAATCCCATTTCTATATTGCCCCTCACATACAAAATGCTCCAGTTCGTACCTCAAAGTTTCAATTTCTTTAGATGTTGACACTTCAGTAACAGCGGCCACTCCATCGTTAAGTAATTTAGATTTAACCGGGTCATGCAGAAAAATTTCACGATTCTTCACTCAAGCCGCCCCCTGTCTATTTTTGATTTTTTAATTTGCTTAATTAATCAAAAACTCCATTATTCAATGTAATCGGAACAGCCAGGTAATTCCATCCATCACGCGCATCTAGAAGTCGATAGTTGTTATTGTCAAATTCACCGGGGAAAAAGAGCACCAATCGGCCCCGAATATCCTGGGCTACTTCTTTTAAGATAAGTGATACTTTGGTAAAACCAAACAAGCTGGCTATTCCATATACTGCAACCACAGAGTCATTATCAACATCTTCGCTGGTAAGGACACTTAGCAGTTCATTTGCAGCATAATGAAGAAAACCGCTGCGAAGTTTCATTGACAAATCTTCTGGTGTTTCAAAATATATCTCCCTGTATTCAGTAGTGCTCATCCATTTAGAAAAGGTTTTGGTATAATCAAAAAGTTTCCACTTATGTCCTGCCCCAACAGTCACCATCTCAAAAAGCTCAAGGCGGGCACGGAGTCTACGCTCATCATATTTTGGATAAACTATGAAAATTGTCTTCTGTGGACCTGCTAAATTCCGTTGCCAGGGAGCGGCAATATGGTTTTGATAACGTTTTACCAGATCATCAATCCTACTCATAAGCTATCCTCTTTTCTTCTTCAGTCAACATGCGAGCTACCGAAATTTCTATTACACCACCGGCCCTACTAATGTCCAGGAAACCAAGACGTTTTGCATCTAATGCCAAATTTACAAGCCCTTCGACAGGCGTATCCAAGACCTTCGCCCATAATGTTTTAAATAAACCATAACCACGGTTGCCAGGTAGGTAACCTAACAAGAGGGCGTAAGCCGTTACTATTGGGGTTGGGTTTACTTTTCGGCGTATCTTTCGGCTACGCCCCTGTAAGTGGCCGGATTGGGTCCAGGATGATGACGCATTACGTACGACTTTATCAAGTGTGCTTTCATTAAATCGGTTCTTAATATTATCACTAAGTATGTCTGTCAGTTCCTGGCGAGCAAGTTCTTCTCCCGACCTAATTTTGAGTATTGGGGCAGATGTAATTCTTAACAGTGGATCCCGGGCCAGTGCTGTGAGCAAGGCGAGTAAAGGTCTCCCATCTTTATCTATCTTCCATAAATCACGTAAGACCCGAAACAACAGCATATTTGGTTCTAAACCATATAATTCACTCAATCGCTGGAAGGACAGTTTACGTGTTGCAACAGTCTGCTTTTCTAAACAATTCTGTTCAATAATTGCTTTAATGTAATCCTCACGGGATGCATTATCAGTACAATCATGAAATAATAATGTTAGTTCCCCGAGCATCATTGTTCTACTGGTATGCGTCCCTTTATCACCGAAACGGAAGCCGGCTATTTCTAGAGCTTCACAATCGATTTCCTCGTTAGCCATTCCCATAAATATTGGATCATTCTGCATTGGGATCCTCCCCCTTAATTCTCGCCGGCTAACTAGCCGGCGAACCCGGTTGGTATATTATAACAAGTGCTGCAATCTAATACAAGTCCCCAGGCCATTTTTTGCAAATTATCTAAAATTACTCAAAATTAACCGGCAGGTGGGCCAATTATTATTGACGTTAACTATAAAAGAAAGAACCCTCGCCCTATGATACGGGTGGGGGTTATATGTCGCCTTCTGAATTACCAACTTGAACGATGCCGTAAAACAGGGCGCTTTAGGAATAAGGGAAGTACGAGTGCTTCTGTTGACGATGAGCGGGAAATCTTGATAATCTAGGAACCTTGAAGGTTTAGCATAATTATGATATTATTGTGCTAAA
>CAZBFS010000117.1:0-5714 GCA_964491215.1 uncultured Proteiniphilum sp. | reverse complement strand
TTTCGGTAAATGCCGAACCATTGATATCCTTGATATCCATCAATTTGGAGGTGTCAGAAGGGTCAATCTCATTGCCCGGCACCACCCAGCGATAGAGCTTCAGCGAAGCACCCGCGGCGATAGTGCTCCCTGCAGGTGGAGAATAGACCAGCTCTGTGCCGGCATTTGCATTGATAAAGCTGTTGTCGGCAATATCGAAGGTAGCCTGTCCGGAGCTGTTTCGCAGCCAGTTATAACCTTTCCCGGTGCTGGAGAGGGTGATTTTCCCCACGACCACAGGAGAGGCTGTATCGTTGTAGATCCAAACAGAAAAAATGGAGCCTATATGGTCGAAATTGACCTGAAGCGTGGATGTACCGGTAATAGCCTCAGCCTCAAAGCGCATCACACTGACTGGCTCGATATCGGGCAGTGTCGTTCCGGCTGTTGATCCGGCAGGAGCTGAAAAAATTACCGTTTTACTGTCTGCTGGTGAAAAAGAAGCCCCATAAACACCGTACAAATTAAACGTGCCACTGATACCCTCGGGGATAGCCAGGGAGAAATCGGCACTCTTCCCGTCACTGCTGATATTGGTTGCTGCAACATCATTTACCGTCTTGATTGTGGTACCATCTCCACTCACAAAACAGAGGTTGATCTTATCCCCCGCTTTCCATTTAACAGAGATGGATCCCTCCTCTGTCTCACTCAGGGCGAGACGAGTAGTGCTCTTTGTACCGCCCTCGTCTGGCATCAACACCTTGAGAAGCAGCGTGCGTGGCTCCGGCTGCTCCGGCTTCGGCTCTTCCACGATCTCAGGGTTGCTACAACCCGAAAGCAGCAGTAAGACTGCAAATAAAAAGAGAAATAATGACCTCATGATGCTATGAATTGTTTTTATTGAATATGTTATGTTTGTACTCATTATGGTCACACCACATTGCGGGCAATTCCGTTGTTATCCTCCCATAAGGTGAGCCTGACACGTCTGTAAAGTTTGGTGAATGGCAAAGGAACGATGTGTGCCGGTGCTACCGGCCACAACTTGATCGTTCGATGAAGGGTGCGTTGATAACCGTGCCAGCGGCCGCTCCAGACACCTGACGGCCGCTTCTTCCCCGGATGGTGGCGACCGAAATGAGCTCCCTGCAGGATGTCACCCATCACCTTCTCCACGGTGGATGTAAAGGGTGCCGGAGATAGCGGGAAGATCTCCGGTGATGCCCCGAGATAATGTACCGCTGCAGACGCAAAGAGCGAAGCCGGTCGACTGAGCCCCAGCCGCTCGAGCATACGCGCCGCCTCCAATTTGTCGATCTCGTTCCGATGTTTCGAGAGCAGCAGAAGCCAGTCGCTCAGCTGACGGGTGCTCACCCCGGCATGTATATAGTGGTGGAAGAGATGGATGAAGAGAAAAGAGGCATTGAATGTGGGAGGCAGTAGTTGCACCACCGTTCCTCCAATACGTGCACTATACCATTCACCCCGTGCCACGAGCCGCTGCTCCTCCTCACGGAAGCGGCAATCAAATTTCGGCCGGTCGAAGGTAGCCATCAGCCGATGGTTCTCAACATGGAGAGCGCCGATGTTGAATCCCAGGTGCTTCAGCGACTCCTGCTCACAGGGGAACCCCTTCTCCTCTATCCACCGTCGGGTCGTTTCGTAATCACCCCTGCGGTATAAAAAGAGATCCAGATCACCCGGTGTACGCCGCAGTGGTCGAGGATAGCACAATGCTACCCCCTGTCCTTTCAGCAGCACAAAGGGACAATTCAACAGCCTGTACTCCCACTCGATGTGCGCAAGCAACTCATTCAGCCGTCTGTTGGCCTTCTCAATCTTCTCACATTGCAGCAGCAGTTTCAGCCGGAGGGTACGGGGTGGCTGCAGCTGCTCCGGCAGGGAGAGAATGCTATCGGTCAGAAAAGCGGTTGTGCGTTGAGCATCCGACAGCTTGAGGAGCTCCTGCCACACCTCCATATCGATGCCGACAAACAGATCCGCATCGACTGGTTGCTGCCAGAGCGAGGCACTGAGTAGGGTCAGGTATAGTCTCTCCTGTTGGTTCATTCCAGCACCTTTTCCTGTTTGAGCTTCTCCAGCAGCCTCTCCACATCAGCCTCTGCCCTCTCACTGTCGACAGGGTAGTGCCCGGTGAGCATATCTACCCACATCGCCGCATCGAAGGGACGATCAGCCGTCTCACGCAACAGGTAGGCAGCGGTTGCATTGAGCACCATCACGCGCGAGAAATCGAGTCCGCCCGACTCGGCGGATACCAGCACCTCCTCATCGCCTATCCTTTTAATCTTGAATTGCTCCTTTATCTTCATGCTGCTTGGTTGTGTAAGATGATCTGCTCTTTTTGTGAAATTATCCAAAACCACCCGATGGTTCCGCCTCCATGATATGGTTTCCCAAACCCGACACAACATCCTGATCATATAGGTCCCATTCGGTTGCCAGCGTGGGAAAGCCGGAGTCGGGGTTCACGGTTATACCACCGCGTACCAATGATTTCCTGCGCAGTGTCTTGTTTTCCGTTGAATAACCACCATCGGCAGTCCAACTTGTACCGGGGTTCTCACCGATGCAGCCAATGATGTCGACCGGTGTGTAGGTGTCACCTCCGTCGGTTGTTTTCTCCAGCACCAGTGCGTCATTCCCGTCGAAATTCGCTACACTTGACTGGGTAACCACTCCTTTATAGATTGATGCACCAAAATATTTGAATACCCGAACCGCTCCGTTTGACAAAGTACCGTTCAATATGTAGGAAAAAGGTGAAGTACTGCCATCTTTGTAAAGTAATATCCGATAAGCAGAAAGATCCACATCCTCTCCCGTGCCATTGTAGAACTCAAAATATTTGTTATTGTCACTCCCTTCTACATATTCCGAGAAGAAGAGATCAGTCGCCTGTTCCCCCTCAGTTGCAGAAAAACGGGAATCGGTAAAATGCAGATCCGATCCGTTGCAGGCGGCATAGAAGTAGTAGCTCTTCCCCGGCGCGGTGGGTGATGTGCGTGCCGGCTTGGAGTTGGAGCTTCTATACAACATTTGTACAGAATCTTCCAGATCCAGATCCAGCTGCGGCCAGTTCACATCAGGGAGCGTGGGAAACCAACCCCAGATTGAGAGGGTGTCACCGGGAGCCAGGCTGCTCTCAGGAGAGGAGAACCGGATATAGTTATCAGCATCGCCTGTGTAGCGTGCTTCTGTTAAGATGTATTCTTCGCTACCACCATCATTGTTAAGAGCCCATCCGCCTGGATTACCGTATAGCTTTGCATAGACAAGATCATTGAGGGAACCCCCTCCGGTATTCATCAACTGGATGCAGAAGAGTGAGCCCTCATGATTGAAGGTGACCGTCGCCTGAGGGGTGGCGGTGCTGAGCCCTTCTTCTTTGAAGATCATCATCATCTGTTTCTCTTCCTGCAGGGATTGAAGTGAACCGTCACTGTTGTGCATCGGCAAGTAGATCCGGGAAGGATCATCGCTGTTCACACCAATCCGACCATATACCCCATAGAGATCGAATGTACCATCCTCGATAGCTTCCGGTAGGGTAATATCAAAACCGGCTTTCTTACGATCTGCTGAAATGTTTTTCACAACCACATATTCGCCAATCTTCCGGTCATTCTGTACATAAAGCAGATAGATGCTGTCACCCTCCTCCCAGGTGAGGCGCACGTTTTTCTCATCTAGTGTAAGGGCAATACGTGTACCCCCCTCATCTGCCGGCATCGATGCCTGAAGGGACATGCTAGGCTGTGCAATGGCGGGATCAGTATTTAGCTCCTCTTTTCCTTCCCGTATCTCCTGGATATCTTCTGTGGCACAAGACCCTATAAAAATAAATAAGGTCAGCATCAAACAATATAAGTAGGTAGTTTTCATATTCATTCTGTGATTATATTCAGATCATTAGTTTACCAGTCTTCCCAATCATAATCATCCAGCTGATCATTGCTGCCCCCCAGAATGTTCTGCTCAAATTCGATCTCTATTACCTCAAAGTCGGGTGCGAGGTAAACCTTCTCTTCCTGCTGTTTATTGTTCTCTTGTTCCATTATTGATGCTTTAGTTAAAGATAGTTAATTCAATATTCTCTAGTGAAAATCCAATGTAAAAACGTAAAATTGGCAGATTCGCTACATTAGGATAAAGATGCAAAACAATGTTAATTATTTTAACAATAAAATTAGAGAATATGATCCATTCTCAATTGTCAAAAAAGAAAAAAAAATCTCAATTCGTAAACATTTAGTTGGGAAAGAGGGCAAAAAATCCTAATTTTACAACTTCTTAACGAAAAACCGGCTATGGGGTATTTTGTTTTTACCGTGTTTCCCCTGTTTGTGGTGTTCTTCTGGATGACTCTATTTCTGCTGGATGAGACCCGCGAGCGGGCAAAGTGTTTTATGACGGTTTTTCTCACAGTCGCAATGATGAACTATGCAGCCCACTGGTTTTATTTTAACCACAATTATGGGGTTTACAAAATCCTGGACAGCGTCTGGGTCTTCACCTCCCTCTCTCTCTACCCCCTCTACTACTATTATCTGCGTCTGCTCACAACAGACACCCATGTCAACAAGCGTTGGAGTTGGATTCTCATGCCGGCACTGCTGCTCTCCCTCTTCTCGGCTATCCTCTACCTGGTGATGACTCCCGAAGAGAGCGATCTCTTCGTACATGAGATTCTCTATCACAACCGCGACATGCAAAGCAGCTACCCGTTGCCGGTGAGACTACAGGTTGTGCGCATCCATCTTTTCAGGTATATTTTTGCTGCAGAGGTGTTGCTGACGGTTATCTTCGGCCTTCGATTAATCAATGGGTTCAACGAGAAGGTAAGAATCTTCTACTCCAATGTGCAACACAAGGAGATGAAGGGCCTGCGCCTGTTGTTGCTGTTCCTGGTGGTCACCTCAGCCATCTCCCTGCTCTCAAACCTGATTGGAAAGAATTTCTTCACAGAGTATCCCTACCTGTTGGCCATTCCCTCCATCACCCACTCACTCGCCCTCTTCGGCGTCAGTTATGCAGGATACCGGCAGCACTTCACCATCCGGGAACTCACCAGGGAGATGAATGCCGGCCATGTGGATGTCGCTGGTGCGCTGACTGTCACGGGAAAGGAGACAAGTAAGGAAAACAGCGTAGAAAGAGGGTTAAGAGGCAGGGAGTATGATCATCTTTTTGAAAAGCTGGAAAAGATGATGCAGGAAGATATGCTCTACCTCAATCCGGAGCTACGGCTGAATGAGCTCGCCAACCTACTGGGAACCAACAGGACCTATGTCTCCCGTTTGATCCACAACCGGCGAAACCTCAATTTCTGCGACTATGTGAACGACTACCGTATCGAACACGCAAAAAAGATACTGTCGGCTTCACACGAAGTCACTCCACCCATCGATGAGGTTGCACTGCAATCAGGCTTCTCCAACAACAGTACCTTTTACAGGGTTTTCACCGGCAAAGTGGGCGTCACCCCTTCCCGCTTCAGGAAACTGAATGGGAACTGATACTAACCACTTCCACGTTAAACCTTTTCAGTAATGTCCTAAAAGCCGTTGGTGCTTCTGATCGAGTTACGCGCCAGCCTCCCCCAGGGTTTGAGCAGGTCGTCCGTCCAGTTACCCTCCGCTTCGGCGCGGGGCAACAGCATGGAGCAGGTCTCGTTCTTGTCGGAGACCGACCAGGCGACCCAGCTGATC
>CAZBFS010000116.1:0-5742 GCA_964491215.1 uncultured Proteiniphilum sp. | reverse complement strand
ATGAAGCTCGTCAGATGATGGAAACAGCAGGATATCGGATTGAAAAAAGTGGCGGCATAGCAGGGGGAACACTTGTTGGTGACTAGTCTTGTTGGTCTATTGTATGAAAATATGCCCGAAGTAGTAGGAAAAGGCTGGTTGATTATTCTAACATTACAGTAACAAATGCTGATATCATTGTTGTTTCCTCGTTGTTTAATTTGCTCTTGGGGAGGGGAATGCAAATGAGGACTAGACTCTTAACGGTGCTTATAACGTTATGCTTCGGGTTTCTATTATGTCAACCCGTTTTAGCTGGAAATGCCATAAAGGATATAAAAGGGCACTGGGCGCAGGTACATATTGAAAAATGGATAAATGATGGATTGATAGCAGGTTATCCTGATGGACAATTTAAACCTGATGGCGAAATTACCCGGGCAGAATTAGTTATACTGGTTAATAAGGCCTTCAAAACCTAAGCAGCAGCGTTCAATTGAGATACCTATCAGCGGTGCTGAGCTCCCGGATGGTCTCCAGGAGATCATATTGGAAGTTCGGGTGGCAGGTCAATTCTTCATGAAAAAATTCGATCCGGTTATAAACCAGAGCTATACCTATACCTGGAACGGCAAAAACCCTTATGGTCAAACCTTCCAGGGCAGTACCCCTATTCATGTACGTGTAGGGTATGTGTATCAGGCTGTTTATCAGAATCCGCCCCCAACTGAGAACGTTTTCAGCGGGTATGGCAGCGGACCATTTCCTTTTGAATGGCAACCCGGCAGAAATAGCCTAACAGTCACCGCGTGGCAGGAATGGTCCGGGACTTTATCATATTGGGATAGCGCACCTGCAGGAATTGGTGGCTGGTCCCTAAACGTGCACCATGCCTACGTTCCCAACAGCGGGATGCTATATCTGGGAGACGGCAGCAGAACTGATACGGGCAGCAGCCAAAACGTTATTTCTACTGTGGCCGGCGCAGCTGTAGAGGACTCCGACGGAGACGGGTTCCTGGATGGTGCTTACAGTGGTGACAACGGTTTAGCCAGCCTGGCCCAGCTTAATCGACCTTTTGATGTGGCGGTAGGCGCGGACGGCAGCATCTTCATTGCCGATGGATTCAACCACCGCATCCGCAAAATAAGTCCGGAGGGTATCATTACCACCATTGCAGGTAACCCAACCGGCAACGAACTAGATAATGGCCCCGCCAGGATGATAAAAATTGGAGCACCTTTGAGCATTGCCCTGGGGCCGGATGGCAGTATTTATTTTGCCGAGAATGCTCGCCATCGTATTCGGCGGGTTAGCCCGGATGGACTTATCAGTGTGGTTGCGGGTACCGGCTCTTATGGTTTAAGCGGCGACGGCGGCCTGGCTGTCAAAGCACAGCTTAATTCCCCTGGTGATATTGCAGTGGCCGCCGACGGCAGCATTTATATTGCGGATACTGATAATCATCGTATCCGCCGCATAGATCCCAGTGGAATTATTAGCACCATAGCGGGTATCGGGACTGGCAGCGATGGCGGAGGTTTCAGCGGTGACGGCGATATGGCCGTGAAAGCACAGCTTACATATCCGAATGGCGTTGCCATTGGCCCAGATGGCAGCCTTTACATTGCGGACTCCGGCAACAACTGTATTCGCCGTATTGGGATTAACGGCATGATAACTACGGTTGCGGGTAATGAGGGGGCTAATTATATTGCCGTAACTCCGGATGGCACTCTTATTATTTCGGATTATCGCAACCACAGTGTCCGCCGGGTAACTTCGGATGGCATTATCAGCACTGTGGCCGGCAATGGAACGCCAGGATACAGCGGCGACGGTGACGTGGCAGCCGAAGCCCAGCTGAATTACCCTTGTGGTATTGCACTTAGCCCTGATGGCAGCCTTTATATTGCTGATACTTATAATCAACGCATCCGCCGGGTCGGGCAACCTTCGTACGGTATTCTGGTTAATGAATATCTAATCGCCGACCAGGGAGGCAATAAGCTATTCGTCTTTGATGCCAATGGCCGTCACCAGCGCACGATAAATGCATTAACTGGCAGTGCCATATACACGTTTACCTATAATGAACAAGGCCAACTGACAGCAGTGACAGATGTTTTCGGTAATGTTACTACCATCGAACGTGATGCAATTGGTAAATCCATAAAAATCATTGCCCCCGGAGGACAGAAAACTTATCTGGAGGTTAATGAAAATGGCTACCTATCCAGTATTAGTTGCCCGTATGAGATACCCATTGATTTAGCATATACCAACGATAATCTTCTGACCATGTTTAGTGACCACAAGGGTAATGTGCATAGTTTCAGTTATGATGAAATGGGGCGGCTAACCAGGGATGAAGATCCTGCTGGCGGTTATACGCAACTTTCGCGTACCCAACTAGACAATGGCTATAAAGTAAACGTTAATACAGCCGAGGGCTGGGAATCCAGCTATAAAGTGGAATATATTCCCGAAGTCGGCACCCGTATGGTTAACACCGATTCGGCCGGTGGTAAAACGATAATCGAGATTGACAATAATGGTACCCGTAAGGTTACCTATCCAGACGGGACGGCGGCAACCATGGCAGTAGGCCCTGACCCGCGCTCGGGAATAGGCATGAGAGCGCCCATTACCAGGGAATTTACCATTAAAACTCCAGCAGGACTGGCATCAACCGTGACCCGGGAGCGTACGGTGGAAATGGATGATGTTGATAACCTGTTTAGCGTAACCAAAATAACTGATACGGTAAATAACAACGGAAAGCAATATAAGCACACTTATGATATTGATAATGCCAGCCAAACGGTAACGGTAACTACTACCACACCGGAAGGGAGGCAGACCCAGAGTACCCTCGACTGGCGCGGACGTCTAATCAAAGAAGTTAACGATTCCCTGCAAGAAACAAGTTATACCTATGATGAAAAGGGGCATTTAACCGGTGTTCGGCAGGGCGAGTTGAGCCTGGCCTATACTTATGATGACATGAACCGAATTGTTGCTATGGAGGATGCTGCGGGAGATAAGTTCCAGTACACTTACAACGATGCTGATCTATTGAAAAGCATTACTATGCCTGGTGGGCAGACCTATGCATTTAGCAATGACTACAATGGTAATGTTACGGAGATTAAGATGCCCAGTAACGCTGTTCATAAACTGGATTACACTGTAGTAGATATGGCCCAGAGCTATACACCACCGGGAAATACCAGCTATCAGAAGAGCTACAACCGGGACCGGGTACTGACTCAATTAACCCTGCCCAGCGGGTGCAATGTAAGCTATAGTTTTGACGATAGTGGTCGCATCTCCGCTATAGCCTATGACCCCGTTTCCTCAAGTTTTGGCTACAACGACCTTACTAACCGGGTGACCGGCATAAGCCGAAATCCGGATGGAATCAGTTACAATTATTCATACGACGGGGCGTTGATCACCCAAATGTCAGCCAGCGGAAAAGTAGCCGGCAGCTATAGTTACCGTTATGATGATAATTTCAACCTGGTGGGATTTACTTTGGATGGGACCCCTGAGGTTATGTTAGCTTATGACAACGATGGACTGCTGACTCAATACGGAGGATTTGCCGTTGAACATAGAGGTCCATTAGGTGCGCCCAGCCAAATCAGCGACGGAAATATGTCCGTTACCTATACCTACGATACCTACGGAAGACCCATAGAGCGTACTAATACTGTAAATGGTCAGCAAATTTATTCCCTGGAAACAGGTTATGATAATGCCGGAATGATTAAATCCAGGAAGGAAACGGTAAATGGGGCGGTTGCTGAATCAACCTACACCTATGATGCCAATAAACAGCTGACGGGAGTTAGCGGGGGCATATCCGAGTCCTATACCTATGATGTCAACGGTAACCGGCTGACCGGCGGTGCTACCTATGATGAGCAGGACCGCTTAACCAATCTAGGTGATGTAAGGTACCAGTTTAATACCGACGGCTTCCTGACCCAGCGTGGCACTGATATCTTTGAACACACTGCTCAGGGAGAATTAAGAGATGTAACCCTACCGGATAAAAAAGTCTCTTATACTTATGATGGCCTGGGCCGACGGGTGGGCCGCACAGTGACCACAGGAACTGAGGAAGAGCCGGTAATTACGAAGGAACAATATCTGTATGGCAATCTCGGAAACCCCTTCCAGATTACGGCCATGCGTGATAATGCCGGCAGCTTAAGCGAGTACTATTATGATCTAAGTAATTGCTTATTTGCTATTAAGCAGGGTTTAACCTGGTATTACGTAGCTACCGACCAGCAGGGTACCCCGCGCATAGTTAGTGATGCCAGCGGAGCAATTATAAAACAGGTTAAATACGATAGTTATGGCAAGTTAATTTCCGACAGCAACCCCAATTTCCAACTACCCGTTGGTTATGCAGGAGGAATAAGCGATCCGGATACTAAACTGGTGCATTTCGGAATGCGCGACTACGACCCCGATGCCGGGAGGTGGACGGCCCGTGACCCCATCCTTTTTAACGGTCAGCAGGGCAATCTCTATGTTTATGTAAACAATAACCCGGTTAACCTGCGCGATCCGTATGGCCTGTTTTGTATAGGTGGTTCTGCCTATTTAGGCTTCGGCGGTGGCGGTCAGATCTGTGTTACCGGTGAAGGCGTATCGCTTTGTGCTGAAGTCGGATTTGGCATAGGGACATCAGTGGAAGTATCTCCTTTTGGAGGTTTGGCTGGAAATGGCAGTGAGGTTGGGATTCAAGGGGGCTTAACCTTTGCTGGTATAGGGCCCAGCGGCGGAATAACCCTTGATGACTGTGGCAGCTTAAAATTCAGTGGAGGTTTAAGTGTGGGACCAGTTTCCAAGTCTGTTTCCTATGATTTCTTAGAAGGAACATGGAGCGCCGATGACCTGGCCGTAGGCGGAGAAGTCAAGGATCTGAATAACAAAGTTAGTGATTCATTTAACCCCGGGTTTAGTGGTAACTTTAAAGCATATGGAAAAAGCTGTATGCAGCTATAGGGTTCTGTTAAATTAATACACCGGATAAGGGGTCCTTTATGGACTCCTTGCCCGGACGATCATGCTAACCAGGCACTATTGTTGTTTATTTTCGGTTTTGGAGGAGACCAGGGGGTATCCTCTGACTATCTATATAAATTCTATACGCGATTGTTCTGAGAAAGAGGGGTGACGGTTGCATAAATGATAAAAGTGATTTATCAAAAGATGAAACTCGTCAAATGATGGAAGCAGCAGGATATCAAATTGAAAAAAGTGGCGGCAGGGGGAACACTTGTTGTTGATTAGTCTTTTGTCTAATTGTAAGGAGGGACATAAATAATATGACATTCACGCTTTCCAGGGCTAAACAGTTTTCAGTACGTTTACTAGTACTTGTTGCTACTATGGCTTTAATTTTATCAGTAGGGTTGTTAAGTCCTATGTTGGCTAGAGCAGAGGGAGCTATTGTTAACTGGACGGGAAATGCGGGAGATGGCTTATGGCATACCGCCGGTAATTGGGATACAGGACAGGTCCCGTCTACCGGCGATACGGTAATAATCCCAGCAGCATCTGCGGTGAAAATCGCCTCTGGTACTACAAGTGTAATACTGCAAAGTGCTGGGGACTTAACTGTATCCGGTGGTACCCTTAATACCACTGGTGATTCGTTCATTTCCGGTAAAATAGTAAACAAGGGAATAATAGTTATACCTATTAACGGCACTTCCCTTACTCTAAGCGGAGGTGGCG
>CAZBFS010000115.1:0-5752 GCA_964491215.1 uncultured Proteiniphilum sp. | reverse complement strand
ATATTGAAGAACATTACCTGCAACACAACATCATTGAGGAAGGGGCACACTGGAGCGATTATCCCTGGCGCACCGCAAACAACATCAACGGGTTGGATTTTCCTGAATATCCTGCTTATGCCGGTGACAAACGAATATTTATGGCTGAACAGTTTTACGATACCACCAACGTAAAGCTCAACAGCATTCACACAGCCTACATCAGGAAAAGTCTGGATAACTTTAAAGGGAAAAGCAACATAATGCATCATCTGGGAAGCGAGTATACCGGTCCATTGCATTTTGTACAGTTCTGGCTCGATGTGATTGCCCAATGGGAGAAAGAGAATCAGCAGCAGTTGTTGGTCATGCTTCCCGGCACCAAAGATGTACAGGATGCGATCCTGAATGACCCTGTGAGATCTAAAATTGTAGATGTCATTGATGTGATCCAATGGCAATATCGCGATGATGGCACTCTCTATGCACCTCCGGGAGGTGTGAGCCTGGCACCCCGTCAATATGCCCGCATCATGGAGAAAGGAAACACATCGTTCAAACAGATTCACCGGGCAGTAAGTGAACTCCATGCCAGCTATCCGGACAAAGCAATTATCTACTCTGCAGACCGCAATGTCAGATATGCCGAATGGGCACTCTTTATGGGAGGAGGTTCACTGGCCTCCATTCCACGGGTTGACGATCCCAATTTTCTGCATGCAGCAGCGGAGATGCAACCATCGGTTCAAACAGTTGAGGGTGTTACCCAATACATCCTTGGTAAAAAGGGTAAAGGGTACATTGTTTTTGGCAATAATCCCACTCTCACCATCAATCTGGGAGATGATCACACTCCTTACAAACTGGCATGGATCAATCCCGACAATGGTGAGATTATCAAAACAGAACAGTTGCTGAGCGGAGGAAAAATAATAGAGGTAACGGCTCCGATTAAAACCGGTGCCGTGGCATGGCTCACACGTTAAAAGAGAAATACACGACATAAATGATAAGATTTTTCAATCAATTCATATAAAAAACAAAAACATGAAAACGAAACTGATCGCTCTATGCCTGTTGATGATGACAACTATCTCTTCGGCACAAAATCATCAGCAGAGCAGTCCTGATAATCACCAGAAAAGAAGGTGGTCAAGCGTGGCTACGGGAATGGGCCCTGAATGGTATGCTTCTGAGGAAGCCAAATCGGTCGCAGAAACAGTGTTACTCTTTCAAAAGGAGATTGGTGGCTGGGAGAAGAACCAACCTTACCATCTGATTGTGGACGACTCTTTGAGGTCTGAGCTGCTTCATAAAGCAACAAGAGAGAGTGCCACGATTGACAACGGCTCAACTATCACCGAATTGCGATTTCTGGCTAACATGCATGCACATACCGGTGACAAACGCTATCAAATGGCATTTGAAAAAGGGGTTAACTTTTTATTGGCGGCTCAATACAAAAATGGCGGCTGGCCGCAATACTACCCCAACAGAAGCAGCAGTGATGAGATTTCAACCGATAAGACCATGCCCTACTCGATGCACATCACCTACAACGACAACGCAATGGTTAATGTGATGCGTTTTTTAAAGGAAATCTACACTGAAAGTGATGCGTTTGGTTCACTGAAACTAAAAAAGGCAATCAGGAGGAAGGCTAAAAAAGCTTTTGACAAAGGTGTTGAGTGCATTCTCAACACCCAGATAAGAATCAACAATCAGCCCACCGTTTGGTGCGCCCAGCATGATGAGCAGACACTGGCTCCCGCCAATGCCAGAGCGTATGAACTGGCTTCCTTCAGCGGCTCAGAGTCGGCCGGTATTTTATTGTTGCTGATGGAGATCGACAATCCCTCAAAAGAAGTCATCGAGGCAGTCAACTGTGCTGTGAAATGGTTTAAAACCAACAAAGTTGAAGGCATTAAGTTGGAAAGGATCACGAACCAAGAGGGACAAAAAGACCTAGTGGTGGTGAAAGATCGAAATGCTCCACCCATCTGGGGACGTTTCAACGATCTGGAAACTGGCAAACCCTTTTTCTGCAGTCGCGACGGCATCAAACGGGAAACATTGGCCGAGATAAGCCATGAACGCAGAAACGGTTATGGCTGGTATACCAACGCACCGGCGGAGGTATTGAAGCAATATCCCGAATGGAAGAAAAAGTGGGATTAAAACAACATCATAAAAAGCTGAAGTGATGAACAAGAGAGGGGTCATTTTTGTAATTTCACTCATACTGTTGGTCACTGCTTCATTGCAGGGACAGAACCACAACGCTATTGTATTCCCGGGTAACAGCATACAGGATGCAATCGAAGCAGCCCCGCAGCATCCGGAAAAACCCTATGTGATTCTGATCAAAAATGGAGTATACAACGAGAAGGTAATCATTGACAAACCCAATCTCGTATTGGTTGGTGAAGATAGGGATAGCACACGGATCATCTATGCGGAAATTGCATCACAGGGCATGAAACAGATGTACAAGGGCAGACCTGTGGGCAACGGAGTGATTGTTTTGCTGGAAGGAGCCGATGACTGTATCATTTCTGGGGTCACCGTATATAACAACTACGGCAGTACGGTAGAACCCACAACAGCTCATCAGATGTCTATATTCGGACGTGCTAAACGAACAATCGTTATCAACAGCAATATCTGGGCTGATGGAAATGATGCGTTGGCATTGTGGGCTCCCGGTGGTGACGGGATGTATTACCATGCCGACCTCGATATCCGTTGTCCTGGAGTGGATATCCTCTGTTCCAGAGGTTGGTGTTATGCAACCCGCTGCACATTCTATGGTGACGGAAGGGCTCTCATCTGGCACGACGGACGTGGCGATCAGGATAAGAAGTTGGTGATTACCGATTCACATTTTGACTCAAAAAGCCCCGTCACCCTGGGACGCTATCATCACGATGCTCAATTCTACTTGTTAAACTGTACCATGACCAATCAGATCATCGATCATCCCATCGGGTATGCCTATTCAGACAAGGTGCTTGATTCCTGCCCCTGGGGGGTGAGGGTATATATGTACAATGTAACGCGTGAAGGTGGAAATTTTGAGTGGATGAACAACAACCTGGAAAAAGCCTATGGCACTCCCAATCCGGAAGAGATTACCGCGCTATGGACTTTCAGAGGAGTGTGGGATCCCGAAGCGAAAATTGCATCCCTCCGGGAGGTGCTCTCATATTAAATTGACCCGGTTGCTCCTCTCTACCAATTACCCATCCTGCTACTCCAAGAGCATTGCATCAATAAAATGAACTTGTAAACAATAGTATAATATGAGAAGATTACTTGTCTTCGTGGTGATAAGCTGGGTGACATGCATAACGGTCGCTCAGGAACGTGATGTGCTCAATTTGTCCGGTGAGGGGTGGCGTTTATGGTATGACAGCACTGCCAAGTGGCAAACAGATGAACTATACACGGGTGAGGTGGATGTCACATCCTTGCCGGTACCTATCCCTTCCGATGGATGGGAGGTGCTGACATCAGACAGGGCACTTGCTGTAAAGGTGCCAGGCACTGTGGAGGAGTACCTCCAAAAGGTGCCGGGTCCTGAAGGAGCCATTGACGGAGTGAGCTGGTGGCGGCGTGAATTCAGGCTGCCGCATGTTGAACAGGGTGATCGTGTCATTCTGAAATTTGAAGCAATCCGACACCGTGCAGAGCTGTTTGTGAACAAAACCCTGGCCGGTTATGAGCTTGTGGGAAACTCACCTTTTCAGGTGGATATCACCCCCTTCGTACAATCGGGAGAAAGCGTGGAACTGGCAGTGCGAATCACCGACCCGGGAGGTAACTATGACTGGCGCGACAGTTCAACATTCCCCTGGAATGGAAAGCGGATGCCACCGAGTCACGCTTTTGGAGGTATCACCGGGGGTGTATCTCTGGAGATCCTCCCCTCTTTGGCAGTTACCGATCTCTATATGCAAAATCTACCGGAGATAACTGCGGTAAATGCCATCATGGAGATTGAGAATCAAACCGGTCAGAATAGGAAACAGGATATCGAAGTTATTGTTGCAGAGCGAGCCAATCCATCAAAGATCGTCTACCGGAGCCTGTTAAAAGATCAGTTGTTGGCAATCGGCACCAATATCATACCGGTTCACATCTCGGTGCCCGACGTCAGGATGTGGGATACAGATGATCCCTACCTCTATCTATGCAGGGTTGCACTGATCAAAGAGAATAGCAGGATCCACAACAGGCAAAAAACATTCGGCTTTCGCTGGTTCGAGGCTGAGGGTGTGGGCAGCGATGCCGTATACCGTCTCAACGGACATCGCATCGTATTGCGATCGGCCATCAGCTGGGGCTTTTGGCCGGTGAACGGCATTTACCCGACAGATGAGCTGGCAAGGCGCCAGGTCATGATTGCAAAGGAACTGGGGCTGAACATGCTCAACTTCCATAGGGCCATCGGAAATCCCAATGTGATGGACTATGCCGATGAACTGGGTTTGCTGATATACGAAGAACCCGGCGGCTACAAAACAGGAGGAAAGGACCTCTTTACTACCTATATCCTGCGCGAGAAGGTGCTGCGGATGGTGAAGCGCGACAGAAGCCACCCCTCCCTCATCATCTACAACATGATGAATGAGACGGGTGATGCTGACCAGGAGGTGCTGGCCATTCAAATGCAGGATATGCGCGACATGCATCAACTTGATCCCTCCCGGATCATCACCCGTACCTCTGCCTGGGCAAAAGGGGACTACGTGGAAGATCAGACTAAGATTCACCTGATGCCTTTCGATACAACGTTTCACTGGAAAGGATGGTACGACTACCACCATGCCGGTGGACCTGCTACCTGGTCGCAACCCCTTTACAACAGTCCCACTGACTATTACAATAACACAACCAACCGGAGTGAGATTGTGATGTATGGCGAGGAGGGAGCCATCTCTTCACCCCCCAGGCTGGAAAAGAACAAGGCTGAGCTGGAAAGACTGACCTACAAAGGATGGGACGGAGCAGCTTTCCTTGAGTGGTACGATGCGTTCGAGTCATTCATTGACCGTAAGCAGTTAAGACAAACCTATCCCACTGTCGATACCCTGAATGTGGCCATGGGTCGTGTCTCCTACGAACACCAGGGGAGAAAAATTCAGATGGCCCGGATGAACAACCTTACCGACGCATACGTGGTGAATGGCTGGGAATCGGAATTGATTGAAAATTATTCCGGCATCGTGGATTGTTTCCGCTACCCCAAATCCACACCCGGGATCATTGCAAAATACAACGAACCATTGTATGTAGCGGTGATGGGTCGCAAACAGATTGTGGCAGCAGGTGATTCGGTGACTTTCGATTTCTTTATCATCAATGAGAAGGATATCAAAGGAGAGCACACATTGGCCATCACCCTCCTTGATCCGGAGAACAAAGAGGTTGAACGCATTACACGTCGCGTTTCGGTTACGGGTGGTAATACCTACGGAGAGCTGCTAGCAGGAGAAATTCAGTTGCATACTACAAAAACAGGAGGGATGTTCAGCGTGAAAGCTGAACTGACTACTTCCGACAACCGAAAAATCACAGAGGGGAGAGACAACCTGTTGGTGGTGGACTTGACGGATAACATCCTGGCAGGAAAGGGTGCCGTATGGGAAAGTGGAGAAATGGTTCGTTCCTTCCTGAACGGCAAGACACTACAACCGGTAGAACCCTACTCTTCCAATCTTGGACCGCTCGACTGGGTTATCGTCACACGACCGCCCACTCCTGATGCATT
>CAZBFS010000114.1:0-5904 GCA_964491215.1 uncultured Proteiniphilum sp. | reverse complement strand
AACGCCGCCGCCACCGAGACGGGCGACTGGACCCGGGTACATGATGGTGAGCCTGTGTTCGTAGGGTACGACGAAAGCGAGAGCAATGCACGCATACTCCGCTATCGGGCCGTGAAGCAGAAGAACAAGAGCTACTACCAGCTGGTGCTCTCCCGTTCACCTTTCTATGCCGAGATGGGGGGGCAGGTTGGTGACAGTGGCTGGCTCACAGCAGCTGATGGCAGCGAGCGTATCCCGATCTTCGATACCAAACGGGAGAACAACCTGGCGGTGCACCTCACCGACAGGCTCCCCGCAAATCCGGAAGGTGAGTTTATCGCCCATATCGACGAAGAGAGACGCACCGCCACCGAGTGTAACCATACCGCCACCCATCTGATGCATGAAGCACTGCGTGAGGTGCTGGGGAGCCATGTGGAACAGAAGGGATCCTTCGTATCTCCTGATCTTCTACGGTTCGACTTCTCGCATTTCCAGAAGATGACACCGGAGGAGATCCGTGCGGTGGAGAGAAAGGTGACCGCCGCCATCCGGGGCGACTTTGCCATTGAGGAGCATCGTCATGTGCCCATTGAAATGGCTAAGGCAGAGGGAGCGATGGCCCTCTTCGGAGAGAAATATGGAGAAGAGGTGCGAACCGTTCGTTTCGGCTCCTCCATTGAGTTGTGTGGTGGTACTCACATCTCCTCCACCGGCCGCATCGGCACCTTTCGCATCGTGAGCGAGGGGGCGATCGCCGCCGGTGTGCGCCGCATCGAGGCGGTCTCTGCCAAGGTGTGTGAGGAGTATCTCTATGCGAAGGAGGATGCCATCCTGGAGATCAAGAACATGCTCAACAACGTGCCTGACATCATGCAGGGGATCCATCGCCTGCTGTCGGAGAACGACGAGATGAAGAAGCAGGTGCAGGAGTTCATGAAGGAGAAGAGCGAACAGCTTCGTCAACGGATCATCGAGAAGAGGGAGGAGCTGAATGGCATCACCCTGTTCCGTGTAGAGCTGCCGGTGGGCATACCCGATGTGGTGAAAGATATCGCTTTCCAACTGAAGAGCCAGTTTCCCGAGAGGATGCTCTTCGTGGCCGGCACTGCGACCAACGGCAAGCCCTCACTTACGGTGATGCTGAGCGACGATCTGGTAGCGGAAGGGTTGCATGCCGGCAAGATGGTGCGCGAGGCGGCGAAGCTGATTCAGGGTGGTGGCGGAGGTCAACCCCATTTTGCGACAGCCGGCGGGAAGAACGCCGACGGGCTGCATGCCGCCGTAGAGGCAATCGTGCAGCAACTGACGAAGCATTGAGCATGCTGCCCAATCGTTAGGGAGTAAAGAATTGATATAAGTGAATCATAGCCTGATCAGTGCCAGCAGCCGCTGCCACTGATCAGGCTTTTCTGTGGCAAAACGATGCACCTTCCGGTCGCGCTGCAGCTGCTTCCACCATTTACGCCAGTAGAGGGCTAAGTAGAAGGTGGTCGGCATCAGTAAGAAGTAGAGGAGTGTCGGCAGCCATTCTCCGGTGATCAGCCTTACAGTAAGCGACTGTAACAGGTCGAAGATCGGTACGAAGATGAGCCCTGCGGCATAGCGTACAGTGGCCACGAACTGCTTGTCCTTGAAAAAGGTCTGCAGCTTCTTCTGTATCAGGATGGGGAAGATGCCGTTGAGGAACCCGAAAAGCGCCACCGGAGCCGTGAACAGTAACCCAGCCATGCGTGTAGATAAAGTGGATGAAGATAAGGGATTCCAGAGCTGATCGGTTGATTGCAGCCCCTCCTCTCTCATTAACCTAACAGCCTCACTGAATCCTGACATCTTCTTATCAAAGAGAGGCCGATCTCCTTCAAAGAGCTGGTCCAACTCCCGCACGATATGGAGCGATGCCTGCAGGAAACCATCCTTCCGCTCCGGGAAGAGCTCGCCTGCCAACCTGTCTCCGTTCCAGTCGATCGCGCGACGGTATTCCTCGTAATACTCTTCATTCTGAATGTTCACCACCATCTTTTTGAGGCTCTCCTCAAGCTCCTGTCGCAGTGCGTTGATTGCGAACGCCGGGTTTTCATTATAGAGATCCCGGTATTTGGAGACCTCTATCGGGGTGCCGAAGGTGATGTAGACATCGGAGAGGAAAGCGTAGATGTCACGGTAGTAGATGGAGACCGGTACGATCTGGCTGTTGAGGGTGAAGCCTGTCGAGGCCTCGGTAGGCAGCACGATGCGTGGCACCGCCTTGCGGATGGGAAGTAATGACTGCTTTGGATTGTGTACCCCCTCAGGAAAGAGAGCCAGGGTATTGTTTCCCTTCAGGATTCTGGCGGCATTGTTGAAGATCTCATTGTTCTTGTCCAGGTTATCTTTCCCGTCGCGAATACGAAAGACTGGCATGAGACGCATCCCTCTCAGGATCCAGGCGATCATCTTCTGCTTGAAGATATCAGCCCGGGCCAGGAAGACTACCTGTTTCAGGTGGTAGCCTGCATATACCACCAGTAGTGCATCGATCAGTGCATTTCGGTGGTTGGGAGCGAAGATCACCGGCCGGTCTTTCGACACATTCTTTTCCCTGCCTGTGAAGACCATCTTGTGGAAGTTGAGCCTGAGGGCAGTGTCGAAATGGAGTCGGGCAATCGTATAGCGGAAATCGAAACGATATAACATGATGAGATGGTTTTACAGGATTGCCGTTCTTGCGGGACGTCTGCGCCAGTAAAAAGCCAGGAGCAGGCCTGCCACAATGTGCCAGATGCCCCACCAGGCGGCGATAAAGGCCATACCGCCCAGGTTCAGCTCGGGAGGGAAGATGCGTGGGTTGAAGATCAGTGCCAGCCCCAGTCCCGAGTTCTGGATGCCTGTCTCTATTGAGATGGTTCTGCTGTTCAACTCATCCACACGGAAGAGACGCGGCAGCGAGTAGCCTATGAGAAAAGCCAGTCCGTTGTGGAGCAGCACCAATAGGAATGTTAGGTGGATGTAACGGAGGAAGATGCTGAAATTGCCTGCCAGCGCAGCGGCTATGAAGCCGATGAAGAAGATGATGGAGGCTGCCTGGACTGTTGACTCCACCTTCTTCGCGAACTTGGGGAATTTCATTCCCACCGTCATCCCCAGGATCACCGGGATGCCGAGGATCAGGAAGACGGTGCGGAACATCTCAGCCGGTTCAATGGTGATGGGCACCAGTAGGGGAGAGTGCTTCGCATAGAGGCTGCCCCAGAAAGCGAAGTTGAGCGGTGTCATGAAGAGGCTCAGGATGGTGGTGATGCCGGTAAGGCTCACCGAGAGGGTGATGTTCGATTTTGAGATGGAGGAGATCAGGTTGGATACATTCCCGCCGGGGCAGGAGGCCACCAGGATCATCCCCAGCGCTACCGAGTTGGTGGGGCGCACCACCAGCACCAGCAGGTAGGTGAGGGCCGGCAACAGGATATATTGCGCAATCACTCCCAGCAAAACCGGCTTGGGACGCATGATCATGACTCTGAAATGAACCGGTTTGATACCGAGGGCAACGCCAAACATGATAAAGGCGATGGCGATATTCATCAGGTCGACGCTCTCCTGGTTAAAGTTCAGCCGGACTTGGTTAAGGGGTTCCATATTGCCGAAGAGCGACAGGATCGGGGCAATTTGCATACTCTACTTTTTAACTTTATGGGTGCAAAGATACAATTTTATTGATCTGCCTGAAAAAATGAGTGGTATTTCTGTATTTATGAAGCGGATAACCCTCTTCTCTTTTGTTATTGATCTCACTCCGTATGAGATTGCCAATGTGTATATAATTTACCTATCTTTGTGTCACTGGATTATTATTTGTTGTGAATATGAGCGCACCCCTTGCTGAACGGCTCCGGCCGCAGAACCTCGATCAGTTTATCGGCCAGAAGCATCTGGTGGGTAAGGGTGCGGTGTTGCGCCGCATGATCGACTCCGGGAGGATCCCCTCCATCATCTTCTGGGGACCTCCCGGTGTAGGTAAAACCACTCTGGCCAACATCATATCCAACACACTGAAAGCGCCTTTCTACAAGCTGAGTGCCATTAACTCGGGGGTGAAAGATGTACGGGAGGTGATCGACAAGGCGAAGAATACCCGTTTCTTCGACAGCGCTGCTCCCATCCTCTTCATCGATGAGATACACCGCTTCAGCAAGTCGCAGCAGGACTCACTCCTGCATGCTGTGGAGACCGGCACGGTGACGCTGATTGGCGCCACCACCGAGAACCCTTCGTTTGAGGTGATTCGTCCCCTCCTGTCTCGTTGTCAGGTATATGTGTTAAAGTCGCTCGAGAAGAGCGATCTGGAGGTGCTGCTGCATAGGGCCCTTACCGAGGACCTGATCCTGAAAGAGCGTAAGATAACCGTGCAGGAGAGTGATGCGCTGTTTCGCTTCTCCGGTGGGGATGCCCGCAAGCTGCTCAACATCCTTGATCTGGCGGTTGCCTCCGATGATGCTACTGAGAACAATGATGAGGAGCTGGTGATCACAGACAAGCTGGTAACTGAACGGCTGCAGGAGAACCCGGCAGCATATGACAAGGGGGGTGAGATGCACTATGATATCATCTCCGCTTTCATCAAGTCGATCCGTGGCAGTGACCCCGATGCGGCGATCTACTGGCTGGCGAGGATGGTCGCCGGCGGCGAAGATCCCAAGTTCATCGCTCGTCGGCTGGTGATCTCTGCCGCCGAGGATATCGGGCTGGCCAACCCCAATGCTTTATTACTGGCCAACGCTTGCTTTGAGACACTACAGAAGATCGGTTGGCCTGAGGGACGAATCGTGTTGGCGGAGACCACCCTCTACTTGGCCACCTCACCCAAGAGCAATTCTGCCTACCTGGCCATCGACAAGGCGCTGGCACGTGTGGAGCAGACCGGCAACCTTCCTGTACCATTGCACCTGCGCAATGCCCCCACCTCATTGATGAAGGAGCTCGATTATGGGAAGGAGTACAAGTATGCGCACGACTACAAGGACAATTTCGTGCAGCAGGATTATCTGCCCAAAGAACTTAAGAAGAGCCGTTTTTGGGATCCACAGGCCAACCCCTCCGAGGACAGGATGCATGAATTGATGAAGAAGCTCTGGGGGGATAAGTAATATCAGTTGGTTCAATACCACTCGGCACCCCTGTCGTAGGGTGAGCTTCTCTGTTCGTATTTCAAATCCTGTAGCAACGAAGAGTTGGCCCGGATAGAGAAATTGTACGATTTATAGGGCCCGATTGGGATGAAGCTTGCCGACATGCTCCAGCAATGGAGATTGCGGGTGAGGGTGCAGTTGACGCTGGTGAACTTCTTGATTTCGAAGTTGTAATCGGTATTAAAGGTGAAGTTCCAGTTTTTCGTCGGCTGCAACGAACCGCTCAGCCCGAAGTTATGGGTGAGTCGTCCTTTGTACTCCATCTTCTCCTTATCAAACTTACCATAGCCATAGCGCAGTGAGTAATTGAAAGAGACATTCCAGTTGACCGCATTTTTCAGGTATCCGTCGGGATCAAATTCGCCCATTGAGTTGTCTCCCTCTCCCTGTCTGTCGTTTCTGTCGGCTGTCTCGTAGGGGTTTGATCCCATGGTGCCGTCGTCTGGCAGCTGTCCATCCGGATTATCGCCCTCTTCTCCATCCCCCTCATCTTCATTGTTCTTATTGCGGTTGAACAGCTTCTTGAAGGTATCCTGGTTGAGTGAATAGGAGAAGCTGGTGCCGGTGTTCATCAGCTTGCCGATACCCCTGCCGTTGAGTACCCGCAGCTTGTTCACCTGACGTGGATTACCATTCTTATCAAGCTCATATATATAGGGATCCCAGGTAGCATTCAGGCTGAGGGTATATGATTTGGAAAGCTTAAGACGGATGTTGGAGTTGATCATGCTCCACTTCATCGAGTCGGCCATCATGTTGT
>CAZBFS010000113.1:0-5926 GCA_964491215.1 uncultured Proteiniphilum sp. | reverse complement strand
TCAGCCGGCATGCTACGCTCAATCTCTATCCCTGTGAGATATGAAAACCTCATAATTCCAAACCCTAGAAATGCTGAACTTGACAACTTAACAACCCAACAACCTAACAACTTAACAATGAGACGTAAGACGATATCTGGTATACTGCTGTCTGTTTTGGTCCTTTCCACGGTGAATGCACAATCCCCGTGGGAGAGAATTGCCCAAAGGCCCTCTACCTTGCAGATTGAACGAGGAGAAAAAACCTATACCACCCAATCATTTTCACTGACCCTGGTGAATGCTTCCCAAACGGTGAAGCATCTGAAGCCGCTTTCGGACCGTTCATTTGATTATACTCCCTCAGAGCGACTCAACCTTAGAGACAAAGATGGCCTTTATCACCTGGGTGATATCAACTTGACTCTCAGAAGCGGAGTGAAGGGCGAATGGAGACGATTCTCAACGGCGCAAAGCAGAAAACCGGTAGTGTGTTTACCGGTCGCTGACCCGGTATTGGCAGCCTCCGATCTGGAGCAGACGCTGCCGGCTGATATTCCTCTTAATATTAAAAGGTATTGGGAGACAGAGAATGGTGACCTGCTGCTTCGTTTCAGTCTCACCAACATCACCTCCGATTCGGTTGAGATCGGTTCCCTGGGCATCCCTTTGATATTCAATAATATCCTGGAGGGCAAAAGTCTGGAAGAGGCACATCATGACAATGTTTTCTTTGATCCCTACATCGGAAAAGATGCCGGATACCTCCAGGTAAACCGCCTCCATGGGATAGGGGAGAGTTTGTTGGTGATGCCGCACCTTAATGCCGGCTTTGAAGCCTATAACCCGTTGAACGATGATCCTACCCCTAAGGGTGTTGTCTTTGAAGGATTTCATGAGTGGCTGATACATAGCAAGGCCAATGCCGAAACAGAGTGGGATGGAGCAAACCCCTGGAATGAACCAACCAGCTCTATTCTGGCTCCGGGAGAGCAGAAAGAGTTTGTATTGAAGTTTGTGCTGGCGCCCTCCATTCGGGAAATTGAGCATACACTGACAGAGCAGGACAGACCGGTAGCCGTCGGTTTACCCGGTTACATCCTGCCAATGAATGAAGCGGGGAAACTGTTCCTCAGCTATCCCAAAGAGATCAGAGAAATAGCCGTCACTCCCGGGAATGCGATGAGCGTCACATATAAGAGCGAGACGCCTAACGGCTGGTCGGAATATGAGATAAAGGGTCAACAGTGGGGTCGCGCCCGTCTCACAGTGACGTATGAGGATAACACTATGCAGACGATCCATTACAAGGTGATCCAATCGCAGGAAGAGACAGTCAACAACCTGGGGCGGTTTCTCACTACCGAACAGTGGTATGAGAACGATGAGGATCCCTTCGAACGCTCTCCTTCGGTGATGAACTACGATTATGAGAGAAAGCAGATTCTCACCCAGGAACGACGTTCCTGGTTTGTGGGATTGAGCGATGAGGCTGGTGCCGGCAGCTGGCTGGCAGCGATCATGAAACAGCTGGTGAATCCGGAGAGGGATGAGGTTGAGAAAATCAAAAGATTCATGCAGGAGACATTGTGGGGAGGGATCCAGCACGACGGTGACTCCACAAAATACGGAGTCCGTAAAAGCCTCTTCTATTATGAGCCTGACCTGATGCCCAAGGATACCTACAACGACTCCATTCAGTTCCGGGGATGGGAAGCCTGGTCACTTGAAAACGCACAGGATTTGGGCAGGTCCTATAACTATCCCCATGTGGCAGCAGCTCACTGGGTGATGTATCACCTCGGCAGAAACAGGGGATATGAGGAGATCGACTGGAAACGCAGCCTTGAAAATGCATACCATACCGCTATCGCAATGGTGAAGTTCGCTCCCTGGTATGCACAATTTGGTCAGATGGAGGGCTCAGTCTTCCTCTATATCCTGCTCGACCTGCAACGGGAGGGACTCACTGCGATGGCCTCATCCCTCGAACTCGAGATGAAGAAAAGGGCGGATCACTGGCAATCGCTCGACTACCCCTTTGGGAGTGAGATGCCATGGGACTCCACCGGTCAGGAGGAGGTTTACATGTGGACATCCTACTTCGGTTATGCCGACAAGGCAGAGGTGACACTCAACGCCATCCTGGCTTACATGCCTACGGTTTCTCACTGGGGCTATAACGGCAGTGCGCGCCGCTACTGGGATTTTGTCTACGGCGGGAAACTGGCCCGTATTGAAAGACAGCTGCACCACTACGGTTCGGGACTGAACGCCATACCTGTGCTATCAGCATATCAGAAACAACCGGATGACTTTTACCTGCTGCGGGTGGGACATGCCGGTTCCATGGGGCCACTGGCCAATATTACGGAAGATGGATTTGGTCCGGCAGCCTTCCACTCCTATCCCTCCACACTGGAGATCGACGGGTATGCAGGTGATTATGGCAGCGGTTTCTACGGCTATGCTGTGAATGCCTCCACCTATATCTGCCAACATCCGGAATTCGGCTGGATCGCTTTCAGCGGCAATATCACGCAGGAAGGAGAATGGATACGTACCGAGATCACTACTGCCGGTAAAAACCGTCTCTTTATCGCTCCACTCGCTCTCGGTCTGGAAGCGGTCAGTGGTAAGATAAATCAAGTGGATATCAATCCTGATTGCGGATTAATTGTCTTGCAGCTTGAGGGGAAGACACTGCTCGATCTCTCCTTTCCGGATGATCAGATGATTGATCTACCTGTCGGAATCGTGAAAAATGAGAGAGGCTACTTTGAGATCACACCAGAAAAAGGAGAAACCACCTCAATCGCATTCAAAATCCGGCGAAAGTGAATTGATTAGAAGATAAACGAATCACCCGTGAAATGAAAAGGCGCTTTTTCACGGGTGCTGGTAAATAATTGGAAGTAAAATGAGAAGTAGTTATTTCTTTTTGACATCATGGCTGTGTGCCATGCTGACGTTATCCCTCCCGGTATTGGGTGATGCATCACCTGGTGAAACCGTAATTCTCTCACAGGATGCCAGATCCATCGTGAGCGTAGAACAGGTGATGGTAAATTGTCCGGTAGGTACTACACCCCGGTTGCCTTATCAGATATGGGTCACCTATTCTGACGGCTTCTCGGAATATCGCCAGACACGATGGAACAACATATCTCGCTTCGTGGAAGAGGATCAGGCCAATCCCGATACCCATCATGTAGGAGATGCATACCACATCGACGGGTTCATAACTGGTGACAACAGCACACCCAATGGTTATCCCATCACAGCTCATATAGTGGTGGTGGCAGGAGAGGAGGAGGTACCCTCCCACACTCCAGTTGCTGAACCTGTTCCGCTAAACAAGGTGATCCTTACCGGTGACAACAGGCTCACCTCCAACAGGGACCTGGCAATCCGTGAGATTATCAGCTGGGATGTGTCCCAACAGCTATACAATTACAGGGATACCTATGGCTTGAGCAAGGAGGGGTATAGTGTCTCCGACGGATGGGACTCCCCTACCACCAAGTTGAAAGGTCACGGCTCGGGACACTATATGTCATCGCTGGCATTTGCTTTTGCCAGCGCTACCGATCAGGAGCAGAAAGAGATGCTGCGTGCAAATATGACCAGGATGGTCAATGAGCTGAGGGAATGCCAGGAAAGGACCTTTGTGTGGAATGAAGAGCTTGGCAGGTACTGGGAAGCACGTGACTTCGCACCCGAAACTGAACTGCGTGAGATGAAAGGTGGCTGGCAGGATTTCGACCACCACAAACAGGAGTGGCAAAAATATGGGTATGGTTATCTCAACGCCATTCCGGCACACCATCCGGCACTGCTTGAGATGTATCGTGCCTATAACAACGAGAGCTGGATTTGGGCACCCTATTACTCCATCCATAAACAGCTGGCGGGGTTGATCGATATTGCCACCTATATGGATGATCCGGCTGTGGCAGCCAAAGCATTGCTGATCGCCAAAGATATGGGACTCTGGATATGGAACCGGCTTCATTACCGTACCTACATGGAGATGGAGGGGACACAGGAAGAGCGCAGAGCCAAACCCGGCAACCGCTATGAGATGTGGAACATGTACATTGCCGGTGAAGATGGCGGAACAGGCGAATCGTTGGCCCGTCTCTCCGAGATGGTGAGCGATCCGCTGGAAAAAACACGTCTCCTCGAAGCTTCTAACTTTTTCGACAGCCCCTCTTTCTACGAACCACTGGCAAGGAATATCGATGACATCCGCACCCGCCACGCCAACCAGCATATACCCAAGATCACCAGTGCCCTGCGCAGCTTCAGGGGGAACAATGATCCGCACTATTACCGTCTTTCACAGCATTTCTGGGAGATGATTCAGGGACGCTATCGCTATGCTACCGGCGGCGTGGGCAATGGTGAGATGTTCAGACAACCCTACTCACAGATGCTGAGCATGGTGACCAATCCTTCACCCACTCTGAATGAGACCTGCTGCGCCTATAATCTTGCCAAGCTGACCAAGGATCTGCACTGTTTCAACCCGGAGGATGCCCGTTATATGGATTACTACGAACGGCTGCTCTACAACCAGATCGTGGGATCACTGCATCATTCCTGTTATATGACCACCTATCACTATGCGGTAGGACTCAATGCCTCTAAACCCTGGGGGAACAGGACACCGCAATCCACCTGTTGCGGGGGTACCGGATCGGAGAACCATGTCAAGTACCAGGAAGCAGCCTATTTCGTTTCGGAACAGACCCTGTGGGTATCCTTGTATCTGCCGACAGCTTTTCAATGGGATGAAAAAGGAGTCTCCATCCGGCAGGATTGTCTCTGGCCGGCGGAACATTCAGAGATAAGGGTTGCCCACGGCAGTGCGGTATTTGCAATGAAGCTGCGCGTTCCCTATTGGGCCACAAAAGAGTTCGATATCAAACTGAATGGCCGATCTGTTGCCTCTGACTACCCCCCTTCCTCCTACGTGACCATCCCGGCCCGTTTATGGAGCGAGTCGGATCGGGTGGAGGTTATCATGCCCTTCAACAAGCATATTGATTACGGTCCGGATAAAATTGAATCAGCATCCCTTGGTGATGATAAACCAGTAACGGGATTTGAATCCATGTGGGCAGGGACCCTCATGTATGGTCCCCTCGCCATGACAGCTTCCGGTGTCAATAACTGGAACGAAGCAATTCTGACAATCGATTCCTATCTGGACAATGTCATCCTCAATGGTGCCAGTGCCGCATCAACGGGAACCAATGGTAACCTCTATACCCTGACAGTTGGAGATCACACCTTTGTCCCCGATTACTACAGTGATGCACACTCCACGCACTATTTCAGGCTCCACATCGTAGATGAGATGATCGCAACATTCAGGGAGTTGCTACGGCAAAAGATTGAGGGTGCAGCGATCTTTAAGTCGGAAAACTATTCATCATCATCGTTTGGAGTGCTGAAAAAAGAGATTGATTTCGGGAGAGAAATGGCTGCCGCCGGTGAAGCAACCCAAAGAGAGATTGTGGATCAAATCACCGCTATTGACAACAGCATCAACAATCTTCAGTCTGTCAGACTGGAGAAGTCTCACCTGTTCGTTCTGCTAGAGGAGGCGGCATCGAAAAAGAGCGCTGACTATACCTGGAATAGTTGGCATGCCCTTCAGATGGCAATGGCTACTGCCGGTGAGGTGAAAACAACCGCTACGTCACAGCTGGCAGTCGACAAGCAGATCCTGTCGCTGCGCAAAGCAATGGAGGAGCTGGTGATGGCTAGTGGTGTCGATAAGGTTGAATTGGGTGAAGTCCTGGCTCTTGCAGCAGAGCGGAAGAAAGCACAGGAGGCTTGGAATGCCCTCACTGTGAAGGTGCCGGAATATGCTCCCTGGGCACCACATGCCTACAGACGCCTGATGCATCAATTCGTTGAGGCACAAAAAATTTAT
>CAZBFS010000112.1:0-6004 GCA_964491215.1 uncultured Proteiniphilum sp. | reverse complement strand
AGGTGAAATCGGCCGAGTAGGTGGTCTTCTGCGTACCGCCTCTCACATTGATGTTGTGATTGTGTGTCAGAGCAGTCCGTGTAACTGCATCCAGCCAGTCGGTATCATACCCCTTATCCACAAAATTGGTCTTTCCCAACCTGATATCTTCGGGTCCGTAAAAATCGAGTGTTTTCCCGAACTGGGAAAGGGAGGTGTAGGCAGAATAGCTGGCGACGGTCTCCACACCCCTGTTGCCCGACTTGGTGGTAATCAGGATCACCCCGTTGGCACCGCGTGTGCCGTAGATGGCCGCGGCGGAGGCGTCTTTCAGTACATCAATGGATGCGATGTTCTCCGGTGCGACGGTTCCGAGATTGCCTTCTATTCCATCGATCAGCACCAGTGGTGTGGAGCTGCCTTCAAGGGATATCACACCGCGCAGGCGAATCGTCGACCCGGAGTTGGGATCACCCGATCCTTTTGAGATGCTCAGTCCGGCAATCTTACCCTTGATCAGGTCAGCTGCATCACCGATCTTACCAACTGTGAAATCCTCGGCCTTGACGCTTGCGATGGCGCTGGTCACATCACCCTTGCGTTGTGTGCCGTAGCCGATGACCACCACCTCTTCCATCAGTTCGGTATCCTCGCTGAGGGAGATGTTGAGATTTCCTGATGCCGGCACCTCCAGGGTCTGATAGCCGATATAGGAGATAACCAGCACGGCACGGTTGCTCTGCACAGCAAGCTGGAAAGAGCCGTCACCATGTGTCACGGTGCCGTTAGAGGTTCCTTTTTCTACCACGTTCGCGCCAATCAGGGGTTCACCTGTAGAGGCATCCTTAATCACTCCCCTCAGGGTAAGCGGAGTTTGCTGTATCACCTCAGAGGAAGAAACGACACGGCTATCCACTGAGGCAGAAAGAGATCCAAACCCACCCGCAAGGGTCAGGATTGAAAGCATTAACAGAAATAATCCCATTTTCCTGTTCACGGAAAGAAGGAAATGAATAAATGTGTTCATCTTCATAGTCTTTTAATCATTTTTGCATTATTCACTTTATTTATTTTAAATCAGGCTACACCATCAACCAAAAATCTGGTGATAAAGCAGTTTCAACCAAGCAGGTTACCATGGTTGTCAACCACATCTCCCTTTAACATAAGTTAGACTCGCATTCACAAATTAAAACAATAGCAAGTTAACAGGATAGAAAATTCCTCCGAAAAGATAGTAATATCCTCTAAGGGGTGAATGAATTCATTCAATACTGCTCACTGTCAGACATATTCCATCTGGGAGGCTCCAGCTGTAACAGATGTCTGACAAAGAAATCCCTTCTTTTTCGCTCTCCGTATTTGCCGCCATCGGTATGACCCGCACCCGGCAGCATGAGAAAATCAAACTCCTTACCATGACGGATCAGTTCATTCACTACCTGCAGGGTGCTGGCCGGATCAACGTTGTTATCCAGTTCCCCCACCATCAGTAAAAGTGCTCCTTTCAGCAGATGAGCATTCACCACATTGGAGGATTGCTCATACTGTTTTCCGATGGGATACCCCATCCACTGTTCGTTCCACCACATCTTATCCATCCGGTTATCATGACAGCCGCAGGAGGATACCGCCACCTTGTAAAAATCGGGATGGAAAAGCAGCGCACCCAGGGCATTCTGTCCTCCGGCCGATGTACCGTAGATACCCACGCGTGTGGTATCCATCTCAGGGTACTTCTCGGCAGCGGCTTTGATCCATGCGATCCGATCGGGGAAGCCGGCATCTTTCAGGTTCTGCCAGCAGACATCATGAAACGCCTTGGAGCGGTTAGCGGTCCCCATACCGTCTATCATCACCGTGATGAAACCCATTTCAGCCAGCTCACTACAGCGATGCACCATGGAGAATGCCTTGGGCACATGGGAGTCGTGTGGCCCCGCGTAGATATATTCGATGACCGGATAGTTTCTGGAAGGATCAAAATCTGTAGGGCGGATGATCATACCCCATATGTCGGTGATGCCATCTCTTCCCTTCGCTGAGAAAACCTCCGGCAGATGCCATCCGGCCTGCAGTGACTCAGTGACATCGGGTTGCTTTTCAGGCTTGTAGATCACCAGACCATTCTCTGTCGATCTCACCACGATTGTGGGTGGCAGATCCACACGGGAGTAGGAGTCAATCATATATTGAAAATCGGAGCTGAAGGTGACCGCATGATGTGCGTTCTCGGGTGTGAGTGGATGGATCTCACCGTTGCGTAGATTCACCCGGTAATATTTCTCGAGGTAGGGATCTTCGCCTTTGTCTCGTCCGCAGGCTTTGATAAGCGCTGTTCCGGCTTCTTCATCGACATGCAGTACGCTTTTCACCACCCACTCCCCTTTCGTCACCTGTCCCTTCACCCTGCCTGTTGGCACATCAATGAGATAGAGATGTCTCCACCCGTCTCGCTCGGAGATCCAGAGGAGCTCTTCACTGTTTTCAAACCAGTAGCTGTACAGGGTGTTGTAATAGACAAAGCTGTCCGCTCTTTCATCCACCAGCGGGTAGAGCCGGCCTGTAGTGTCACCGGAATAGATCAGATACTGTTGGTGGCCGCGCCGGTTGAAATGAAATGTAAAGAACCGGCTGCTATCATCCCACCTGATGGAACCAAGATGATACTGCTCCTCCACGTTAGGAACATCGTAGAGAATCTGTTTCTCCTCACCCAGGATAAACATGACAGGGCGTCTTATGGGCAGAGCATCGCCCGGTTTCGGATAGTCGTAAGAGACTGTTTTCGGTTGTAGCTGATCATCGGGTGACGAGGAGACGAGCAGCAGCTTCCGCTCTCCTCCCGGACGATATTTACAACAGACAAGCTTCTTTGAGTCGGGTGACCAGTAGATATTGGAGGAGTAGTATTCGTAAGGTGAACCATCGTCGCTCAACCGGGTACTCTTCCCGCTCGCCAGATCGGTCACCCAAAGGTTGCCCTCTGAGATATAGGCCCTCTTTTTCCCATCGGGAGAGGTCACTTTATGATCCCCGTTCTCCCGCTGCAGGGCCCCCCAGTAATGGGGAGACCGCTCTGCTGTCGGCAGGCGTGTGATGGTGTAGTCGGCAAGAGAGACGCGGCAATCGAATCCCTTCAGGTGAAAGGAAAGGGTATCTATTGATTTGTTGAAACGAATGGTCCCCAACGGCAACTTCCAGGGATCGGGCTCCTCCAGGTCGGAGAAGCAGGAGAGTGCTTCAGCCATTTTCAGCTGATCGAACGCAGCCGTCGTCGTTCGATTCCCGGCATCGATCAAGAAAAACTCTGTTCCTCTGGGTGTATGGGTGGAATACCAGAAGGAGTGCGTATCACCGATCGATCCAATCTCACTGATAGCATAGTGGTAACCTTCCATATATTTTTTCCTGAAAGCGTCTGCCTTATTGTAGCGTGACAACACAGACTCCTCACACAAGGGGAGATCAGTCTCGGGAAAATAGTCCAGCAAAAGGGCATAGATCTCCGGGTCATATACCTTGAGCTTTTCACGGCTGTTGATGTCATTGTGTACACCATCAGCCATCGGGGCAAAGCGATTACAGTTGAAAAAAGATTGTACCGCCTCCGCAAAGTACTCCTCCTTGTTGCTGATGGCATAGGTATTTTGCCAGAGCCCCTTTTCAACAGCTCCCTGCCGTATCGCCTCAAGCCTCTCATCAAACCCGGAATTAACGGCAACGATGCCCACTGTATGAATCAGATGTGCGAACTCATGAACCAGGATGCTCTCCCCGGCATAACGGTCTCCCTCCAGGCACAACAGGTTCTCCTCTCCGCAACTGGCGCTGAAGGCATCTTCGGGAGCACCCCCGAAGCCACGTGCACGTCTGTTCCAGTAGGCAACATGCTCGGGTGTATCACATATATGTGCATATTCCGGAAGGTCGCACACCTCCTCCTGCTCTCCTACAATCATGACCTTGCAACGCTGGTCAATCATCGCCTGTTTCACATCGTCCCTTTTGGCAAGCATCAGTGGAATGATCCCGGCTGCCATCGTAAGCGCCTCATCACGAACATCTTCCGAGGCTATCACAGGGATTCCCGTCGCATCACAATACTTTTTGTAGTAGGGATGTAACTGCAATGTATCGGGAACAGGTTTCACATCTCCGGCTGTCATGGTGAAGCGGGAGATCAGCAGGAGCAATAAGAGAGAGAGGGTGAGGGTATGTTTCATTTCGGTCATTTCAGATGATTCACTTATTCATAGATCTTCCATTCAATTACACCGCCGGAATAACCCTTCTTCCCAAGATCTACCGACTGTAATCGGTTGTCGGGATCCCTTTGTTGGGAGGGATCAGGGCCTTGCAGCCCGGCAACCAGTCTGAGTTCGGTGGTGATCACCGGATCAAAGGTGAGACGATTGTAACAATCTTTTTTCACACCATATCCGGAGGGGTTCTTCACCTCTATCCACTGATCGCCATCGCGATAGAGCAGCTTCCAGTACTCCGGCACCCGGTAGATCACGTCATAATGATCAAAGGCGAGCCAATAGACCTCTACGGCTGTGATCTTTTGCGGTTGAGTGAAGCGGTAACCTATCGATTCCTCAGTCCCATTTTTCAACCACCAGTAGTGATAGGGTGTATTGAGATCGGAGGAGGAGCCTGGGTCCATCTGGTCATTGAATCCCCAGCCACCGATCTGTTCTGCCTGTGAGGCAATGGAGGGTTCCGGTTCAGGGATCACCTGCTCCGGTTTATCAGGTATCCAGACCACCATCTGTGATGATGCCCGGTTATTCCATGTGGCATAGGGTATTGCTTTGAATGTAAAAGGTTTCTCCACATAGGATCCATTGACAGAGTCTCTGTAGACTTTCATTGCCTCCCCCTCTAACAGTGTCACCCCGTTCAGGATAGTATCATCGAAACGCGGTGTGATGGATGCATCACGGGGGATCACGATATCGAAAAGATACGCATAGGGCTGATCGATTCCTTCCAGTGCATAGACCAGCGGCCCTCTCTCCATAGCCAGTAATCCTTTGTTGTATGCCACCTTTTCATGTGCGGCAACACGGCGTACCGGCATCTCCATCTGCAGGGTGATCAGATCACCCTTGTTCCATTTTCTATCCAATACTGCATATCCCCCTGCCAGATGTTGTTTCACTCTCTTCCCGTTCACGGCAAGTGAGACCTCCGGATCCGCATCATCCACATATTGGTAGAGATCGGTAGGCAGCGGCCTGTTCCTTGCCCATCCGGGGATGCGCAGTTTAATGGCATGTTTCACCGGTATCGTTCTGTTCACCCGTATCTCCACTTTTCCCGACCAGGGATAATCGGTAAGCTGCTCCAACTCAATCTCCCCATCCTGCAAAGCGATGATCGCACTGCTTTCAACATAGAGATTCACATAAAGATCATTGTTCCGTGTAGCATAGAGGTAACCGGGTATGGATGGCATGAAACGGGTGATGTTACCCGGACAGCAGGCGCAGCCGAACCACTCCTGACGTTCATGACCACCCAGCGAGGCAAGCGGGTTGTCATAGAAAAATTTGTCACCGCTCAGAGAGACACCTGCAACCAAACCATTGTAAAGGGTTCTCTCCAGCAGGTCGATATATTTGGCTTCTCCGGAGGCAAGGAACATGCGATGATTCCAGAAGACATTGGCCACAGCAGCACAGGTCTCACAGTAATTGTTGAAGTTGTTCAGTTCATAATCGGGACCAAATCCCTCGCCCTGTGGCCTGGAACCGATACCCCCGGTGATATAGAGCTTACGGGCCACCATATTATTCCAGAGACGCGAGACAGCGTTGAACAACACACTGTCCTGTTGCAGTGATGCCACATCGGCAGCTCCTGAGAAAAGGTAAGCAGCACGAACGGCATGTCCCACCACCTCCTGTTGTTCCACTATGGGCAGATGATCCTGGCTGTATATTCCCTGGGAGCGTCCGTTGGTAAGACGACCTGCTTCATCCACGAAGTAGCGTGCCTGATCAAGGTATTTCTC
>CAZBFS010000111.1:0-6035 GCA_964491215.1 uncultured Proteiniphilum sp. | reverse complement strand
CTTTCTCATCGAGAATTTTTTTTAGTTGACACATGACACTACAGGATATATTTACTGCAAAAGTACCTCAATTTCTCAAAAAGAGTTACATTTGTAACGCTGTTTGATTACCGAGCCGGGAAGGTGAGCCTTACGAACGGCCTCCCACCCCGAAAAGAAATAACACAACAGAAAAGCAAATGGTCATCATCTGAAACCAAATCATCTCATGGATCGTCTCCTCACCTACCCACATCACTTCCTGAAATGTACGCTTTCCTTCATGGCCTGTATCCTATCACTTGCAGCCTTGGGACAGATCAGCCACGGGGGTGAACCATTAGCACTGGAGATCGTGCCCGGAATACGTTCCTTGTCTGCTTCCTCAGAACTGTTCGTGGAGATGCCTCCCATCAGCAATGAGGCAGAATTGTGGCGATCGGCAGAGGAGGAGTCATCATTCAAAAGTCTTCATTTTGCCCATAAGTTTCATCAGTTTCTCCGCCCCGACAACGCGGGCATCTCCTTCCAATGGGAGAATATGAAGGTATGGCGGGTGGGCATCCGATCCAAAGGAGCCTATTCCCTCAACATCCTCTTCTCCAGATTTAAACTCCCCCCGGGTGCGCGGCTCTTTGTCTACAACGGTGACCAGTCCGAAATCCTGGGCTCTTTCACAGAGGAGAACAACAGTGTGCTGGAGCTTCTTCCTGTCCAGCCGATTGGTGGTGATGAGCTGATCGTGGAATACCAGGAGCCGGTTGATGCACTCTTTCCGGGTGAGATAGAGATAGGTGAGGTGAACCACGACTTCAGAGGTATCTTTCGCGCTACAGAGCCACGTGATCCAATCCAGAAATGCCATCCAAACATTGTCTGTTACCCCGAAGATATCCTCCCCGGCAGCGGTGTAGTGGGATTGATCATCAACGGAACCACCTATTGCACCGGATCACTGATAAACAACACCTCGGAAGACGGAACGCCTTACCTGTTGACCGCTACCCACTGCCTGAACAATGATTATGATTTCAACAATGGCAGCAATTCCCTACAATGGCAAAAATATGGACACCGCGACAACTGGAAATATGACGAAGTCTCAGGATCAATCGTCGCATTCTTTCATTACCAGTCACCCCTTTGCCCTGCAGATATCAGGGGACCCCTGCAGATGACGATGACGGGTGACACGTCCCTGGTGATCAGCGAACAGCACGACATTTCCCTGCTGCGTCTCAGGAATATCCCGCCCGCATCGTACCAGCCCTATTACCTGGGATGGGATGCAACTACAACACCCAAAGGGGCTTTTCACGGCATTCATCACCCCAACGGAGGCATCAAGAAGGTGGCAGTAGAAGAGGGGTCTTTATCCATCACCACATTCCCGGGTTCAAAATACAACATGACACCCAACGCCCACTGGTCTGTGAATGCCTGGGATACGGGAGCCACCGAGGGAGGTTCCTCAGGATCTCCCCTCCTCGACCACGAGAAGCGTATTGTTGGCACACTAACCGGTGGTGTTTCGATGTGCTCTTCACCGCGAGGGCCGGATGTGTACGCCTCGCTCAGCAGGTTCTGGAACGTTTCCGATTCGCTGGACAACCCCATCTCCATCAACCACTACCTCGACCCCGACGGCACACAAGCCACGCAAATTGGTGGTTATCAACCATATGCCGACAGCCCATACAGCAGAAGCATGAACTTTGGGATCAATGAAAAACCGGTTGAGACACTCCACCAGTCGGTACCTATGTTTGCGACCAACAATGCTTTCGGATACTCTGAGTTTGCAGAGGAGTTCCATTCAGCAGGAACAGTCATGCTGGAGGGGGTGTTCATCTCATCTCCCGCAACCAGCAACATGTTGAACAATAAGATCAAAATAAGGGTTTATACCGGAAAGGAGAAGCCGGAAATACAGGTATATGAACAAGCCTACAATTACAGTTACCAATATTTTGGCAGTAGTGGCTTTTCCAGTGCCGAACGAAACATGAGACACAGCGTTGAGAACTATATCGCCTTCGACAAGCCGGTGTCTCTGACAGGCACCTTCTATATCTCTTATTACGATGCCAATGGTACAACCAGGGGATTCACCGTCTTCAATGCTGAACCGCGTGCAATTGGATCGGGAAAGGTTTCTACAGCCTGGATATACAATGGCAACGGCTGGGAGCGTTCATCCGAGAACATCGAGAATCCGGTCAACACCTCTCTTCTGGTCGCCCCCTATGTCATTGGTAAGACAAACGTTACGGTGCATCCTGACAGGGAAGAACCGGAGATTGCAGCATACTATGCAGGAGAAGTAAGCAGGATCTTCATTGAATCAAACTATGAATTGCTTGAATGGGAGCTCTTCTACGTTTCCGGACAGAAGATGCTTGAAGGGAGAGCTGAGAAGAGCATGAACAGGGCTTCATTCCCTGCTGCTCACCTCCCCAAAGGAATTTACATCGTCCGTGTTAAGACTATCGACGGTACACAGACCGCCAGAAAGGTACTGGTAATGTAAGGTAAGACTAATGCTTATCGTTATCATCACTTACTGATGCATCAGAGGGAATAACCTGGGCTTTATCTGATTGCTCGACATCTGCAACTGATTCTGTTTCGCTATTGGCCTCCTGTTCATCAGCTCTTTTCATCTGCTCTTTCAGGTAATCGGAGATGATGTTGCTGCCGCTTCCGGTACCCTCCTCACGTTTGTACTCTTGCTCAACCTCTTCTTCCTTGGGGCGGGGGACCTCTTTCTTTTGAACGATCAACCGGTCACCGATATCAATCCGTGTACTCCGCAACCCATTCCAGGTTTGCAGTTGCGAAACACGAACACCGTTCAGTTGAGCGATCTTGCCCAGTGTATCTCCCTTTCTTACACGATAGTATTGATTGACAGTCTCCACATCTCCTGTCGCACTCTGCTGAGCTATCAGCTCATCGGCATCCTTGGGTGTGGCGACAACAGCTTTTTTACCCACCACCAAGAGCTTACCAATACCGATCCTGTTTGACCTCAGTCCGTTCCAGGATTTCAGCTGTGAGAGACTGATTCCGTTTCTGTGGGCAATTGTGGAGAGGTTATCCCCTTTTCTGACACGATAGTAGACATTCTCACCGCTCCCGGAGCTTAAGTCACCATTTTTCAGAAAGATGTCGGTATTTGACCGGTGAGAATGATAGATACTGTTGTTGTAGGCAAGGATCTCATCGTGACGATCGACGAATGCATACATCTTTTCTGATGGAAGCACCAGTGCATAGGGCCTGAAATTGCCGGGAACGAGATCTTTTCTGAACTGCGGGTTGAGACGCCTCAGCTCTTCTACCGGTATCTCCAGTACTGCTGAGATCTGATCCAGGTGCAACCGCTCGTTCACATGAACCGTATCGAGTGCTGTAACTGAGGCATGTGAATGTGCCGGACAGATATTGTGATCGGTATAGTGGTTCATGATGTAGTTGGCCGCAATGAATGCCGGCACATACCCCCTTGTTTCACGTGGCAGGTTATAGTAGATCTGCCAGTAATCGTGTTTCCCGCCACTACGGGCAATCGCTTTGTTCACATTCCCCGGCCCGCAGTTGTAGGCGGCAATCACCAGGTTCCAGTCGCGATAGATGGCGTACAGATCTTTCAGATATCGCACCGCAGCCTCCGTGGCCTTGTAGGGATCTCTCCTCTCATCCACGAGACTGTTCACCTCCAATCCATATCCTTTGCCGGTGCGCAGCATGAACTGCCAGAGGCCGGTAGCTCCCGCTCGTGACACAGCAACCGGATTGAGCGCCGACTCAATCACCGGGAGATATTTCAGTTCCAACGGCAATCCCTCCCTGTCGAGGGCCTGTTCGAAAAGCGGGAAATAATAGTGGCCCAGGGCAAGCATGTAACTCACCTGCTCCCTCCGGCGTGTAGCATACATCTCGATGTAACGTTTCACCACACTGTTAAAAGAGAGCTCCATCACCGTTGGCATGCTGTGAAGGCGTGAGATATAGACTGAATCAGGAAAGAGCACATTGGCGCCTCGCATACACTCCTCATTGCTCTCGAAGAGATCGATCTGCCAGTCACGCAACAGTTCACTCAGCTGGCCGGTCATACTTTCAGGAAAGACAATGGCGCTGTCGGTGATGGTGTCATTCTCTACCGGTGTCGGCTCCTGGGCTCTTACAAAAGGAATCAGCCATAAAAAGCAGAGTGCAAACAGGATTGTTTTTCTCATATGTTCAGTTTTTTTCTTCTGTTCTTCCCGGTGACCCTTTAAAGGGGAGTAAGCTGCGGAACAGCCTGAAACCGGGTATCTCAAAAATTAAAGCTAAGCTGCAATCCATAGGAGGAAGCAGCCAACATGCCGGACTGCTGTTCTCTGAGAACAGCTGGTGCCACCCGCATTGAGAGATCAGTGCTCATGTTAAAGTCGAACAGCTGAGCATCCACATAGGCATCAACCATTGCAAGCATATACAATGCCACCGTACCAATGATGCTCAGATCGCGGTAATATCTGTAATAATCTTTTCTCTTTTGTAACACATCGGTAAACCATTTTTGATCAATTGTGTCCGAGTCTCTACCATAAGGAAGCAGGTTGTGCCAGTCATTGGTTTCAGGATTGCTGTCCATGATATCCTGGTAAGCTCCCAAATAATCACGGTACAACCCATTGTTCCAGGTGATGGCATAGGTGAACCCCACAAATCCGCCGTAGAGGATGGGCAGCTTCCAGTACTTCCGGTTGTATACCTGCCCCATACCGGGGAAGAGAGCTGAATAGATCACCGCTTTACGGGGCGTAGGACGGAAGTTGTGGGAGGGCGCAAAAAAGGCATCGGAAACAGTGCCGCTGAGTAGTGTGTCGGTTGTCATCACAGGCCCACCGCTGTCAGAGATGACAAGGGTGTCAATCTCACCGGTGACCGTAATCGAGTCTGCCGGAAGGAGTGATAATGTGTCTGACAGTAACTGTTCGCTGTTGGGCAGTGGTTCCTGCTGTGTGAGCCCCTGTGCCTGCAGCAGGGATGATCCAAAGGTGAATAACAGACCGAGAAGAATTGCTGTTCGCTTCATCCTGCTCCTATTTATTCATTTTGTCGAACATCACGATCAGCCGCTCCAGCTCCTCGGGAGAGTGAAACGGGATGGTGATCCTTCCTTTCCCGTTCTTGTTGCAGGTGAACTGTACATCGGTACGGAAATAGGAAGAGAGGTGCTCTTTTAAGGCATCAAACTCACCCGATAACATCTGCCCGGAGAGACGATCTCCTGCATTTTTCCTTTTGGTTGATGCCGGTTTGCCGGCATCTTCCTCCTCGTTCAGATCACGTACCATCATCTCCACCTTACGCACTGAGAGGCCCTCTTCAATTATTTTGTTGTATACGGCCAGCTGTGTCACCGGATCATCGATGGTGACAAGTGAACGGGCGTGACCCATATCAATCTTCTTGTCCTTGACACCCATTTGCACTTCGGCAGGCAGCTTCAACAGACGCAGGTAGTTGGCAACCGTTGCTCTTTTCTTCCCCACCCTTTCACTCAGCTGCTCCTGAGTGAGAGAAAGGGTTTTGATTAGTGTCTGATAAGCCAGGGCTATCTCGATGGAGTTGAGATCTTCCCGCTGGATATTCTCGATGAGTGCCATCTCCATGGTCTCGTCCTCATCGGCAATCTTGATGTATGCCGGGATAGAAAGAAGACCGGCCATCTGCGATGCCCTATAGCGCCTCTCACCAGCGATAATCTGGTAACTATCCTCATCCAACTTACGCAGCGTGACGGGTTGAATCACACCTATCGAGCGGATTGAAGCAGCCAGCTCCTGCAAACCATCTTCGCTAAAAGCCCTACGCGGCTGGTCTGGATTGGGAATGATCTTATCCAGATCTACCTCACTGATGGAGGATGAGCCACTGGCCTCACTCTCATTGAATGTGATCAATGCGTCCAAACCTCTTCCTAATGCATTTTTTCTCGCCATCATTCATCGGGTTATAGGTGCAAAGTTAGGATTTTTTTTCGATAAGCTCCTGCGCCA
>CAZBFS010000110.1:0-6053 GCA_964491215.1 uncultured Proteiniphilum sp. | reverse complement strand
TTGAGGCGTTGGAGAAAAGGGATCTGAGCCGTGTGAAGCTGATGTGGGTCAACTACCCCAATATGCCAACCGGTGCGAATGCCTCAAGGGAACTGTTTGAGAAGCTGGTGGCCTTTGGCAGGAAGCACAACATCGTGATTTGTCACGACAACCCTTACAGCTTTATCCTGAATGATCGCCCCTTGAGTATTCTCTCTGTGCCGGGAGCAAAGGATATCTGCATCGAGCTCAACTCCCTGAGTAAATCGCACAACATGTCGGGATGGCGCATGGGGATGCTGGCATCCAATGCGCGTTTCGTGCAGTGGGTGCTCAAGGCGAAGAGCAACATCGACAGCGGTCAGTTCAAGCCAATGCAGCTGGCAACGATTGCTGCACTGTCGAACAGTGATGAGTGGCATGCGGAGATGAACCGTATCTACCGTGAGCGGCGTAGTTGGGCTGAGAAGATCATGCAACTGCTGGGTTGTAGCTTCGATCCCCGGCAAGTGGGATTGTTCGTCTGGGGCAAGCTGCCGGCAGAGACGGAGAGTAGTGATACGCTGGTCAACGATCTTCTGCAAAGAGCACGGGTATTCCTCACGCCCGGCTTTATCTTCGGCAGTAACGGAGAGCGGTTTATCCGCATCTCGCTGGGTGCTTCCGTGGAGATGCTTAAGGAGGCCTACAGGAGGATTGACGAATATATATGATGATTCGTTGATTTGAGGATTAGCTGATCGTTGATTTTGAATTTGGACGTGAACTGCAATAGAGACAATATAAAAAACTAATAATATGGAATTCGAATCTATTTTATTACCGGGCATTGATGCGAAGAGACCGCTGGTGATCGCTGGTCCCTGCAGTGCCGAAACAGAAGAACAGGTGATGACCACCGCCAGGGAGCTGGCGGCAGTGGGGGTGAAAATATTCCGTGCAGGGGTCTGGAAGCCCCGCACCAAGCCAGGCGGCTTTGAAGGTGTCGGTAGCCCCGCCCTTAAGTGGATGATGCAGGCGGAAAAGGAGACCGGCATGTACATGGCCACCGAGGTGGCTACTGAGAAACATGTCTATGAGGCTTTGAAGTATGGTGTCGATATTCTTTGGATAGGAGCACGCACCGCTGCCAACCCTTTTGCCGTGCAGGAGATCGCCGATACACTCAAGGGAGTGGACATCCCCATCCTGATCAAAAACCCGGTGAACCCCGACTTGGAGCTCTGGATTGGGGCACTGGAGCGACTCTACAATGCGGGCATCCGTAAGCTGGGGGTGATTCACCGTGGTTTCAGCACCACCGATAAAACCATTTACCGTAACATCCCGCAATGGCATATCCCCATCGAACTGAAACGGCGCTTTCCCACCCTGCCGATGATCTGTGACCCCAGCCATATAGGCGGTGCACGCAACCTGATCTTCAAGATCAGTCAGCAGGCCATGGATCTTAACTATTCGGGATTGATCATCGAGTCACACTGCTCTCCCGATGAAGCGTGGAGCGATAAGGCACAGCAGGTCACACCCGCGGCACTCAAGGAGATTCTCGACACCATCGTGATCCGTGATACGATGCAGACTACCGAAGATCTCTCGGTGCTGCGCGACCAGATCGACGACCTGGACAATGAACTGCTACAGCTGCTGGCCAAACGTATGCGTGTCTCCCGCGAGATCGGTCATTACAAGCTGGAGCATGGCATGCCGATCCTGCAGACACAGCGTTATGACCAGATCCTCACCGATCGTGCCTACCAGGGTGAGCGTATGGAGATGTCGGGCGACTTCGTGAAGAAGGTGCTGGAGGCGATCCACTCCGAGTCGGTACGTCAGCAGATGGTGGTTATGGAGAAAGCAAAAAAGTAACACTTACAGGTAGAAACAATGAAGATACTGATCCTTGGAGCCGGCAAGATGGGTTCCTTCTTTGCCGATGTGCTTAGCTTCGACCACGAGGTGGCGGTACTTGACACCAACCCGCAAAAGCTGCGGTTTATCTACAACACGCAGCGGATGACCGATCCGCTGGAGGTGCAGGCCTTTGCGCCGGAACTGGTGATCAATGCCGCAACGCTCAAGTACACCATCGCCGCCTTTGAGACGGTGTTGCCCTACCTGCCGGAGACCTGTATCCTGAGTGATATTGCCTCGGTGAAGACCGGGCTGGAGGCATTCTACAGGGAGCGCACCCGACCCTATGTCTCCACTCACCCCATGTTCGGGCCCACCTTTGCCAGCCTGAACGATCTGAGCAGTCAGAGTGCCATCATCATCGCCGAATCATCACACCTGGGTAAGGTCTTCTTCCGCGATCTCTACCGGCACCTGAAGCTGAATGTATTTGAATATTCTTTCCGTGAGCACGACGAGACCATCGCCTACTCGCTTTCCATCCCTTTTGCCTCCACCCTGGTGTTTGCATCGGTGATGAAGCACCAGGATGCGCCCGGTACCACTTTCAAGAAGCATATGCAGATCGCGCAGGGATTGCTCTCGGAAGATGACTTCCTGCTCACTGAGATTCTCTTCAACCCCTACACACCGGGGCAGGTGACAAAAATACGAGAGAAGCTCAAGGAGCTGCTGGCTATCATCGAGCAGAGAGACAGCGATGGGATGAAGGCATACCTGAAACAGGTGCGTGAAAATATCAGTTGAGGGGAGAGGGCAGGGTTACTCTTCTGCGTAGACACGGAGGATCTTTGCATCATTCATGGGGCGGCTTTTACCGTCTACCGCCAGGAAAGCGATCCTGTCGATCACCTCCAGACCCTCTGTTACTTCTCCGAAAACAGTATATTCACCGTCGAGATGATGAGCACCACCAATGGTGGTGTAGGCCTCTTTCAGTTCCTCTGGCCAGAAGAACTTGCCCGGAGCCTCCAGGTAGAGTGAATCTACCAGACACAGCACCGAATCTAGCAGGGCGTTAAATCCGTGAGGATCAATCTCCTTGAGCCGTGTCAGCTCCTCCTTTTGGGGGAAATAATGGGTGCGGATGATTTCATTCTTGATGGGGATGTTCACACTCATCTCTGTGCTGTCGAGACGCCCCTGGGTGTAGACTTTCCCATGTACGATGTAAAACTGGGAAGCATCCGATTTCTTCTGAGGGTTCTCGTTGTCACCCTTTCGCGGGGCGGCAAGCGCTCCTTTTTTGTGGAAATGATGTTCCCGGAACTCAGGCATCAGCTCCATATCGGTCCGGCCCCCTCCAATTTGTGCCCCGGCAGGTGCGTTCCGCGAGTCCTGCGCCCCACCCTGGATCACAAAATTCTTCACAACCCGGTGAAAGAGCGTTCCGTTGAAGTAGCCTTGTCTGATCAGCTGCATATAATGGTCGCCGTGTCGAGGTGTATCGTCATACAATATCGCTTTCATTATACCATGGTTGGTCTCGATAACGATGGTGGGATACTTCGTTTGAGCCTGCAGCATAACCGCAGTAGTCAGGAACAAAGCAACGATTGTTTTTTTCATATCGGTCGATTTGATGATTTGCTAATAGCTTACCGCTTATCGCTTTAATTCGGCGCCTTTCGGTAGAGGAACATGGCAATAAGGATGAAGATGATATTGGGAATCCATGCCGCGATGAAGGGGCTCATGCCACCTTTCACCGCAAAGGTGGAGCTGACCGTCATGAAAAGGATATAGGCCATGCTCAGTCCCAGACCTATGCCTATATTGAGGCCCATGCCTCCCTTTACCTTCTTTGCGGAGAGAGAAGCACCAATCAGTGTGAGGATGAATGCCGAGAAGACATTGGCAATGCGTGAATGATACTCTATCTGGAATGCCTGTATGTTGCCCATTCCCCGCTCTTTCTGGCTCTTCACGTAGTGCCGCAGCTGGGGGGAGGTCATCATCTGCTGATCGGTTTTGGCGATAATAAAGTCGTCAGGTACAATTCGCAGGATGGTGTCAACGGAGCTGCCCTGGGTGATGGTCTCCCTTGTACCGTCAAAGTCCCTCACCTGGTAGTTGTTGATGGTCCACTGATAAGCGGAATCATACCGGATGGACTGTGCCGTAAGGCGTGATACCAGCTGGAGGCTGTCGAAGTGATCGATTGAGAAGTTGTAACCGGTTTTGCTCTTCATGTCGAAGTTGCCAAAGTAGACAATGGTGCCGGGACCCACACGAAACTGGATGTCACGGTCACCTGTTTTTCTTTTCCTCGGATCAACATAGGTCTGTTCAAACTCGATGCGGGTGGCATTGGCCGGCGGAATGATGTATCCACCAAAGACAAAGGTGAAGATGGCGATCACCAACGCGGCAACCATATAGGGTTTCATTATCCTCCTGAAACCGATACCGTTTGAGAGGATGGCGATGATCTCCGAGTTGTTGGCCATCTTGGAGGTGAAGAAGATCACCGCCAGGAACACAAATAGTGGGCTGAACAGGTTGGTGTAGTAGGGGATGAAGTTGAGGTAGTAGTCGAAGATGATCTGCTCCAGCGTAGCGTTGTTGGTCATGAACTTATCGATCTTCTCATTGATGTCGAACACCACCGCGATGGAGATGATGAGCGCGATCATGAAGAGATAGGTGCCCAGGAACTTCCTGATGATGTACCAGTCCAGACGTTTAAGATTCAGCAGTGAGAGGATCTTTTTCATAATCGTCGTGTCACCTTTTCGATCATCTGCGGCTTCCATTCGGTGAAATCGCCGGCGATGATATGTCTTCGTGCTTCCTTTACCAGCCAGACATAAAATGCCAGGTTGTGAATGGAGGCGATCTGCAGTCCCAGGATCTCGCTGGTGTTGACCAGGTGACGCAGGTAGGCCTTGCTGTAGAGACGGTCTACAAACGACTCGCCATCCTTCTCGAGGGGGGAGAAGTCATCCTTCCACCGTTCGTTGCGCATGTTCATGATGCCCTCCTTGGTGAAGAGCTGGCCGTTGCGGCCATTGCGGGTGGGCATGATGCAGTCGAACATATCCACACCCCGTTCAATCGCCTCAAGGATGTTCTCAGGCTTGCCCACACCCATCAGGTAACGTGGTTTATCCTTTGGCAGGATGCCGTTCACCAGCTCCACCATCTCATACATCTTTTCTGTAGGTTCACCCACTGCCAGTCCGCCGATGGCATTGCCTTCAGCACCCAGGGCTGCTACCTTCTCAGCGGCACGCCGCCGCAGGTCCGGGTAGACACAACCCTGTACAATGGGAAAGAGCGCCTGGCTGTGACCATAAGGGCATTCGGTTTCTCCCATGCGTGAGATGCAACGGTCGAGCCACCGCTCGGTCAGCTCCAGCGACTTCTTCGCATAGTGGTAGTCGGCATCGCCAGGCGTGCACTCGTCGAATGCCATGATGATGTCGGCACCGATGGTGCGCTGGATGTCGATCACCTTCTCCGGGGTGAAGAAATGCCTTGATCCGTCGATGTGCGACTGGAAAACGGCTCCCTCTTCGGTCAGCTTGCGGTTCCCGGTGAGCGAGAAGACCTGAAAGCCGCCGCTGTCGGTCAGCATTGGGCGGTTCCAGCTATTGAACCGGTGCAGTCCCCCTGCCGCCCGGATGATCTCCAGACCGGGACGCAGGTAGAGGTGATAGGTGTTGCCCAGGATGATCTCTGCCCCGATGTCCTCTTTCAACTCGCTGATGTGGACGGCCTTGACGCTGCCTACCGTACCCACCGGCATGAAGACCGGTGTCTCTACCCTTCCGTGGTCGGTTGTGATGACTCCTGCGCGTGCTTCCGACCTGGTGTCGGTGTGTTGTAACTGGAAATCCAAATTGTGTCGCTTCTTCGTTTTAATGCGCAAAGATAGTTTTTTTGGCATTATAAACAGAATGGTAAGGGTTTAAAAATAGTTACGGGTATAGAAAGAGAATGAAGGGTTCAGATTCGTTTATCCGCGAAGAAAACCCTATTTTTGTGCTGTTTTGACATTTTTATTAATCACACACAGCTTGCAACTGACCGCGGAGGAGGGGCCATCACGCCCCTGATCATCCCTGCTGTTGCTCATAAACAGAATATCAATATGGAAAAGAAACCGGAAACCATGCAACGTAAGCCGGAATGGCTGAAAATATCCCTGCCCCAGG
>CAZBFS010000109.1:0-6073 GCA_964491215.1 uncultured Proteiniphilum sp. | reverse complement strand
GTTGGGCAATCTCCTTGTCTTCTACCGAGAAGTCGAACTGATTGGACTGGAGTCCCCCTGGCATATCTGCACGGAAACCCGACTGGATCAGTTTTCCCTCGTAGGTTTTGAAGACCACCCCCTTATATACCAGGTAATTCAGCTCACCCGATTTCACTCCCGTGCCAAATACGTAGTAGTAGCGTACGTATATGAATATGCCAAGAGCAAGGATCACGATGCCGAGAAAGAGGGTCCATCCCTTACGGCTTTTTTTCTTTTTTGGAGTCAGGTCATCCATAAACAATGATTTATTGAGAGGGTAAAGGTACATCATTTTTCCGCTGTTAAGACGAAGAAAGGTGTAAAAAATGGATGTTTTTACCCTATTTTGACTTAACTTTGTGAAGAGGTGCATCCCACCAAGATAGTTGCTATGACTGAACCCATTTAGAATCAAAATAGTTTTCATGAAACGAGCATGATAATCATTATCACCAAAGCAGATGATTATAGCGAGTTCCATACACCATAATTAGAAAAACTGAATAATCGTATGAAAAAGTTGTTTTTTTCCCTCATCCTGCTGCTGAGCGCAGGAGTGATATCAGCACAGAGTACATACCAGTTTACGGTGATCAAGGAGAACCCGGTCACCTCCGTGAAGAACCAGTCGAGCACCGGTACCTGCTGGAGTTTCTCGGGCATCGGTTTTCTTGAGTCAGAGTTGTTGCGCATGGGGAAAGGAGAGTACGACCTCTCTGAGATGTACGTCGTGAGAAGGAACTATGAGGACAAGGCGATGAAGCATGCCCGTCTGCACGGCAACCTTAACTTCGCACCCGGAGGCTCTTTTGCTGATGTGATTGAGACCCTCGATGCATATGGTGTAATGCCTGATGATGCTTACCACGGCCTTCACTACGGATCGGAAACACACAACCACGGGGAACTGGACAAGATCTTGAAAGGTTACATGGATGGAGTGATTGGTGCCAGAAGCCTTTCACCGGTCTGGAGCAAAGGTATCTCCGGTATCCTGGACAGCTATCTGGGAGAAGTACCCCCAACATTTACCCATAACGGGAATGAGTATACTCCTCACACATTCGCCGATGAGCTGGGGTTAAAGCAAGAGGATTACATCTCACTCACCTCCTTCACCCATCATCCCTTTTACCGGCCATTTGCAATCGAGGTTCCTGACAACTGGCGCTGGGCACTCTCTTACAACCTGCCACTGAATGAGCTGATGGAAGTGATGGAATATGCGGTGATGAGCGGTTACACCATTGCCTGGGCTTCTGATGTGAGCGAGACCGGTTTCTCGCGTGAAGGTATTGCCATTGTTCCTGACGAGGAGGCATCTGAGAACGCCGGCAGTGACCAGGCTAAATGGCTCGGTCTCAGTAGCCGCGAGAGGGATGCCGATATCAGGTCTCGCATCGGCAAGGAGCTGCTGACAGAGAAAGAGATCACCCAGGAGATGCGACAGACATCGTTCGACAATTATGCCACCACCGATGATCATGGCATGCAGATTTACGGCATTGCCAATGACCAGATGGGAAACAGGTTCTTCATGGTGAAGAATTCGTGGGGTGAGACAGGTCCTTACAATGGTCACTGGTATATATCCTACCCCTTTGTAAGCTATAAGACCCTGAGCATCGTGCTGCACAGAGATGCACTTCCTGCTGCCATCGCTCATAAACTGGGCTTCTGACAGAGCCTGTGGCAGATTCAAGAGATATGCAGACAGCAGAACTTTATTCACTCTTCCTCCGCTATCCGTTGGTCACCACTGACTCGCGGATGTGTGAGAAAGACTCCATTTTTTTTGCCCTGAAAGGGGAGCGGTTTAACGGGAACCTGTTTGCCGAGAAGGCTCTGGAGGCGGGTTGTGCTTACGCCGTAGTAGATGAATGGACCGAAGGGGTGCCCACCAACGAACGGATCATCCTGGTGGAAGATGTGCTCCGCACCCTCCAGCAGTTGGCAACCTACCATCGAAGAAAACTAAAGATACCGGTGATCGGGATCACCGGGTCCAATGGTAAGACAACCACCAAGGAGCTGATAGCCGTGGGACTGGCACGTAAGTTCAAGGTGGCTTACACCCAGGGCAACTTCAACAACCACATCGGTGTACCACTCACCCTGCTCTCCATGAACCAATCGCATGAGATCGCGGTGGTGGAGATGGGTGCCAATCACCCGGGTGATATCCGGGAGCTATGTGAGATTGCAGAGCCCAACTACGGGCTGATCACCAACGTGGGACAAGCCCACCTGGAGGGCTTCGGCTCCTTTGAGATGTTGGTGAGCACCAAGGGAGAGCTATACGATTACATTCGTGAACATGAGGGTAAGGTTTTTGTGAACAGGGAGAGCGCATTGCTCTATGAGCTCTCGGAAGGGATGGACCGCATCCTTTACGGCAGGGATGACCCGTCGCTGTTTGCTTCCGGCAGCCTGGCCGACGCCACCCCCTTCATGGAGTTTGACTGGCGCTTTTTCAACCGCTCTTACCGCGTACGCACCCGTCTGGTGGGTGAGTACAATTTTGACAATGCCATTGCCGCCGTGGCGGTTTGCAAATTCTTCGGCATCAATGCTGAAAACATCAGTGCCGCTCTTGAAGCGTATGAGCCCAGCAACCACCGCTCACAGTTCAGACGTACCGAGCACAACGACCTGATCATTGATGCCTATAACGCCAATCCCACCAGCATGAAGGCATCGGTGGGCTTTTTTGCGTCAATCCCCACTCCGTTGCCCCGTATGGTGATTCTGGGAGAGATGAAGGAGCTGGGTGAGGTGAGTGAGGAGGAGCATGGAAAACTGTTGCAATACCTTAGAGAGCTCTCCTTCGACCGGGTTTTTCTGGTAGGTGATTCTTTCAGTCAGTGTACAACGACTGCCGACAGATTTCAATGTTACAATGATGTGGAGGATTTGATTGATCTGCTTCGCGTTGAACCAGTAAGAGACCATTACATCCTGTTGAAGGGCTCTCATTCGGTGCATCTGGAGAAAGCGATTGACTATCTGTAAGCCTTTCTTATTCGAAACGCACAGTAAGGAGAGCAATCTCTGAGCGGGTGCCGATTCGGTATTGTGGGCCTACCAACCCGATACCCGAGGTGACATAGATATGTGTGTCACCCTTTTTTTTGTAGCCATGTGCCACTTCGAAGATCCATTCAGTGATCAGGTTGCCGGGGAAGGCCTGCCCGTGGTGTGTATGCCCGAAGAGGGCGATATCGACGCCCGCATCGGCTTCCTCAGCCAGGTTGTCCGGCGTATGGTTAAGCAGGATCACCGGCTTGGAGCGATCTACCCCTGCATCACGCAGGAGCTGCTCGGTACTCTTCCGATGTGCGATGACCTTGTCTTCCCTTCCCGCCACGTAGAATGCACTGTCAATCAGCACCGCCGTATCACGCAGCACTGTAATGCCCACATCGTTCAGAAGTGCAATCTTCTCTTCGCTGTGGTAACGGTATTCGTGGTTTCCTGTGCAGGTGTACACGCCCAGTGGTGCGGAGAGCCGCCTGAGCTCCTGATCCATACCTTGCTCCAGCACCGGTGTGATCTGTGAGTCGAAGATATCACCCACGAAGAGGATCATATCGGCCTGCTGTGCCATGATCAAATCCACGAATCGGCGGGTATGGCTGCGGTCGATCATCCATCCCAAGTGCATATCACCTGCCACAACGATGCGTAGCGAGTCGTGGTTCCCGGCCTGTTTGCGAACCATGAGCTGAACCTGTTGCACCACAGGGTGCATGAAACGGTATCTGCCATGCACCATGATGCCTGCCACCAGGATCACCGGCAGGATGTAAAGGAGGATTCTTCTTTTTTTTGGGGCATGTCGCAAATTGTGAAACGGTCGGCGTAGCTGGCCCAGCGCAACCAATGTAACCAGGTCGGTGATCAGCCATAGTCCGCTACTGTACAACAGGAATAGCATCCAGCTGGTGCCCATCACCCTAATCTGTTGCACCAACGACTCCGGAAGATGGCGATAGAAGAGGAATACGGTTGTGTAGAGCAGCAACTCGGTGGCAAAAACAACAGCAAGGATGAACCGTGCTCTCTTTCTCCCTTCGAAAGCATGCCATCCTTTGAAGAAGACCAGCAGGTTGAGGGTGATATGAATGATGAGGGCATTGATCAATGCACGCATAGGCTATTTAGAGTATGATGTTACAAACTTAGAAAGAATGAGACCCAGAGCGGCACCGTGAAATCGATCACCATTCCGTGAAAAAGCGCCACCATCACGAACTCCTCACCAGAGTAACGGGTGATGAAAGGCAGGGTGGTATCCATGGTGGTGGCACCACCTGCCGAGATGGGTGCCATCGGTCCGAAATAGCGTACCATCCATGGTGCAAAAACAAGAACGCTGAACTCACGCATTATGTTCGCCAGTAGCGCCACCGTACCCAGCTCAGGCCCCCTGATGCCGGTGATCAGGATGCTGGAGAGCGAGTAGTAGGCAAATCCTGCCCCCACGCTCAGACAATCGGTCAGGCTCCGGTCAGGGAGCAACAGGCTGATCAGTGCCACACCGGCGAAGGTGCCGATAGTGGTTCCCAGCGGTAGCAGTATGATTCTCGCACCGTAACGGCCCAGCACCCTGAACATGTTTCTGCCGGAGCCGATCTGAATGCCTACCAGGAAAAGTAACAGGTACAGGATCCCCTTAGAGATGCGCTCATCCAGCAGCGCTTCCGGCAGTGCACCTGTGATTGCTGCTGCCACTCCTGCAGCAAAAAGAAACAAATAGAGAAGGGTTTGTTTCATCTCTTTACCTGTTTTTTCCCTTTCTGAAGTAGAGAAGAGTCGTCGGATTGGTGAAACAGTCTCTTGTATATCCATCGGGCAGCTAAGAGGCTTCCCATCGTGCCGCCCAGGGTCAGTAGCAGTGCCTCCAGGCCGATCGTAGCAAAACGGGTCACCACCTGCTGGTTGCTGCCCACGGTGATGCCCAGAAAGAGCAGAAGCAACATGATCACGAGGTTCAGCAACATGTTGGTGCTTCTCACAATCTTCTTCTGCCGTAGCAGGTAGCCTACTGCAATGCCGCTCAAAATAGAGAGGAAAACGGGTAATATTGTCATCGGTTCCGGATTATTTGCAAAAATAGTGAAAAATGTGGCTCTCTTTACTAATTATTCGTAACACTCTTCCTCCCCGGAATGCTTATTTACGATTTAATATGTACTTTTAACGCTTTCAAACAGCAACAATTTTCTTTATTCAATGAAACAAACAATTCTTCTAATACTGCTCCATCTGTTGGCCGCTTTTTCCATGGCCCAGTCTGTTACTGTCAAAGGCACACTTGTGGCGGAGTTAGATAATGAGGCTCTACCATATGCCACCATTTCTGTTGCCATGGAGGATGCACCCGCCACGGTGATCCGGAAGATGGCAACTGATGAGACCGGCTCCTTCACAACCACCCTTACGCCGGGCAATTATCTCTTCACCTTTCATTTTGTAGGCATGGCTGAAACGATCAAAAAGGCAGAGGTCAATCCTTCACAGGATCCGCTTGAATTGGGAGTGATCGCGATGAGTGAGAGCAGCAGGCTGCTGGATGAACTGAGTGTGACAGCGCAGGCTCCGCTGGTAAAGGTTGATATCGATAAGCTCACCTATAGTGCCAAAGATGACCCTGAAGCCTCCACCTCCAATGTGCTGGACCTGTTGCGAAAAGTGCCCCTGGTCACCGTTGATGGGGAGGAGAAGATCCAGCTAAAGGGCTCTTCCAACTTCAAGATCTACCTCAACGGCAAACCCTCCAACATGATCTCATCTAATCCTGCTCAGGTCTTGAAGAGTATGCCTGCCAACAGCATCAAGGATGTGGAGGTGATCACCGATCCTGGTGCGAAATATGATGCCGAAGGAGTGGGGGGGATCATTAATGTTATCACTGACAAACGGGTGGATGACGGTTATACCGGCTCCGTGGGTGCCAATGGTGACACTTTCGGCGGCTATGGCGGCAGTGCGTACCTGGCTACCAAGTATGGTAAGGTGGGTTTCACCGGCAACGCCTCCTATTTTC
>CAZBFS010000108.1:0-6160 GCA_964491215.1 uncultured Proteiniphilum sp. | reverse complement strand
GATTCAGATCACCGGATGCCTCCTTGGTGGCGATCACATTTTTGCAATCGCGCGCCAGTCGCAGTGTAGTCTCGGCGGTCATATTGACACCGGTACGTCCCGGCACATTATACAGGATAATCGGTAGTGGAGACGCCTGTGACAGAGCACAGAAATGACGATAGAGCCCCTCCTGCGTGGGTTTGTTGTAGTAGGGTGTGATCGAAAGAAACGCACTGATGCCAGTGAGGTCGCTGCGCTGCATCTCCTCTGCTACCTCTGCTGTGTTGTTACCCCCTACCCCTTTCATCACGGGGATACGGCCATTCACCTTTTCCACGATGAAACGCGCTACATCCTGCCTCTCCTGTTTCGAGAGCGTGGGAGTCTCACCGGTAGTGCCCAGGGCCACGATGTAATCGGTACCGTTTACCACCTGAAACTCAATCATTCTGGAGAGTCCTTCCCAATCAATGGATCCGTCGTCGTTAAATGGAGTGATTAGGGCCACTCCCATACCCCTGTAATTGACTTTTGTCATGAAATGGTTCTTTTTGCCAGCAAAACAACCCCCGAAAGGGCCATTTTTTGAATAAAATGCTTTTTCATTACAAAGGTACACAAATTTCAAAAAGCACCACAGCGAACAGCTTAAAAAATAGAACGATTGGAAAACAGGCAACCGTGGAATTTTATGTTTATCTTTGCTACATCATCCACATAAAATGAATCAGTATGAAGTTCAAACCTGAATCATACCACATACCGGATGAACCGATGAAGCCCTTCATCGACCCGGAGGAGATATGGGAGTTCCTCAACCGGCCGGCTCCCGACGACGATGAGGTGGAGCAGGTGATTGTCCGCTCACTAGACAAGCACCGCCTCACGCTGCAGGAGGTGGCCACACTTCTCAATGCTACCACCCAGGGACAGGTGCAGAAAATAAAAGAGGGTGCCCGGGAGCTGAAACGAAAGATCTACGGCAACCGTGTGGTGCTCTTTGCTCCGCTCTACGTGGGCAACAAATGCTCGAACGACTGCACCTACTGCGGCTTCCGCTCATCCAACAAGGCACAACAACGTAAGACGCTAACCGGCGAGGAGCTGGTGAAAGAGATCGAGGCGCTGGAGGATAACGGCCAGAAAAGATTGATCCTGGTCTATGGCGAGCATGCCGAGTACGACCCTGCCTTCATCGCTGAGACGGTGCGCACCGCCTACCGGGTGAAGAAGGGGAACGGTGAGATCAGGCGGGTCAACATCAACGCTGCACCCCTCACCATCGAAGGGTTCCGCACCGTGAAGGAGGCCGGCATAGGCACCTATCAGATCTTCCAGGAGACCTACCACCCTGTGGCTTACCGGCAGTACCACCTCCGCGGGAAGAAAGCGGACTACAACAACCGCCTCACCTCCCTCGACAGAGCACAGGAGGCGGGACTGGACGATGTGGGGATCGGTGCCCTCTTCGGCCTCTACGACTGGCGCTTCGAGGTGATGGCGCTGGTGCGTCACACCAACCACCTGGAGGCTTGCTACAATGTGGGCCCGCATACCATCTCCTTCCCACGGATCAAGGATGCATCAATGCTCCATCTGGGCGATCGTTACTTCGTATCGGATGAGGATTTCTCACGTCTTGTGGCAATCCTCCGCCTTGCGGTGCCTTACACCGGAATGATCCTCACCGCGCGTGAGCCGGCAGCACTGCGCGATGAGCTGCTGCAGTTCGGCGTTTCCCAAATCGACGGCGGCACCCGCATCGAGCTGGGCGGATATACCGAGAAAGAGCAACAACATGACCTCAACAAGGGACAGTTTCTGATCCACGACGACCGCTCCCTGAACGAGATCATCGAGGAGCTGCTGGCACAGGATATGCTGCCCTCTTTCTGTACCGCCTGCTACAGGCTGGGGCGCACCGGCGAGCACTTCATGGAGTTCTCGGTTCCGGGCTTCATCAAACGCTTCTGCACCCCCAATGCGATGCTCACGCTGGCAGAGTACCTGGTGGATTATGCCCCGGCACATACCGCCGAAAAGGGTTGGGAGGTTATCGAGCGAAACATGAAGCAGCTGAACGACAAGGTTGGGGACGAAGTGCGCGATCGCATCAATCGAATCCGTCTGGGGAAAAGGGATTTGTATTTTTAACGATAAGTTGTAACCTCTAAACTGCGAACCATGAACTTCGATCTTCGATCTTTGAACATCAAACATATCAACCTGCAAACATAATAACTTAACAACCTATCAACGTTAAACTAATGACCAGCAACAGTCTCCATATTGGCATTTTCGGGCGGAGGAACACCGGCAAAAGCACCCTGATCAACTGGCTCACAGGTCAGGATATCTCCATTGTATCACAATTGCCGGGCACCACTACTGATCCGGTGAAGAAATCGGTTGAGATACCGGGCATCGGGCCAATCGTACTGATAGATACCGCCGGTATTGACGACCTGGGTGAACTGGGTTCACAGCGTATCCGTCGCTCACAGGAGGTGATCAGCAAGGTGGATTGTGCCCTGCTGCTGATTGCCGGAAATCAGTTCGGGGAGTATGAGGTGCAACTGATCAACCAGTTTGTTGTGATGGATGTTCCATACCTGATCATGCACAACAAAAGTGATATTGCCAAAATTGCAGCCATCACCCAAACAGTGATCCGCCAACACTCTTCAGCGGTGATCATCGATCTTCATACTGGCGATGACTCACACATGGATAAGGTGGTGAAAGCACTGAAGCAACTAATTCCCGAAACAACGCTTCGCCACATGTCACTGATTGGAGACCTGGTAAAACCGCAGGAGATAGTGCTGATGATCACCCCCATCGACAGCGAAGCACCCGAAGGTCGGATGATCCTTCCCCAGAGCCAGGCAATCCGTGATGCACTTGATCATAATTGCATCACCGTGGTAGTGAAGGAGTCAGAGCTACCGGTCTTCCTGAACAAGGGCATCAAACCTGCACTGGCCATCACTGACAGTCAGGTGTTCGGTGAGGTTGCACGGCTATTACCGAAAGAGATCCCGCTCACCAGCTTCAGCATCCTTTTTGCCCGTCAGCGGGGTGAATTTGAGGCCTATCTGGCGGGAACACCGCACATCTCACAGCTGCAGGAGGATGATCATATCCTGTTGCTGGAGAGCTGCACACACCATACCAGCTGCGACGACATTGGCAGGGTGAAGATCCCGGGACTGATGCAGGCATTCACAGGGCATACACTGCACTTTACCGTGGTCTCCGGTCTATCACCACTTCCCGCCGATATCGGAAGATATGCGCTGGTCATTCAGTGTGGTGGCTGCATGGTCACCCGCCGGCAGCTGATCAACAGACTGCGCCCTTTCATTCATGCCGGTATCCCGGTTACCAACTATGGTATGACACTTGCCTACCTTAACGGCATCTTCGAACGGGCTACCGCGATGCTGAGAAACCGGACTGATGAGAACAGGCAGAAGCAACAGAAGGAACATCAGATGTCAATCTTCTACGAGAATGACAAAAAGGAAATGAGGGATGAGTGAGATAATCACTCTCAGTGAGCTGTCACGTGAACAGATCACAACCCTCCTCCAAGCCGGCGGATCTGTGGAAGAGAATTTGTTCCACCGTTCTGCCGCTCTCAAGCAGGCACAGGTGGGGAACAATGTCTACCTGCGGGGATTAATCGAGCTCTCCAATATCTGCGAAAAAGATTGTTACTACTGCGGTATCCGCTGTTCCAACAGGGAGGTGCATCGCTACAGCCTGACCTACGATGAGGTGATGAACACCATTCTCTTTGCACATGACAATGGATTCGGCTCAGTGGCCATCCAGTCGGGTGAGCTCTCCTCTCCCGCTTTTATCCGGCACATCGACAAGATCGTGCGTGACACCCAAAAGGCTACCGGCGGTGAGATCGGCATCACCCTCTCCTGCGGCGAGCAGACAGAGGAGACCTACCGCCGCTGGTTCGAGAGCGGTGCCGAGCGTTACCTGCTCCGCATCGAGACATCCAGTGAGAAACTATACGGAAAGCTGCACCCCGCTGATGAGAAGCACAGCTATGGCCGTCGCATCCGGGCGCTCGAGGCACTCAGGAAAACCGGTTACCAAACTGGCACGGGTGTCATGATCGGGCTTCCATTCCAAAGGGAGGAGGATCTGGCGGACGACCTGCTCTTCATGAAGCAGATGGATATCGACATGTGTGGCATGGGGCCCTACATTGAACATGCGGCCACCCCTCTCTGGAAGGATCGACACAGGCTGTTGCCGCTCAGGGAGCGACTCAGACTCGCGCTGCGGATGGTTGCCCTGCTACGTATCCTGATGCCTGACATCAATATCGCCGCCACCACCGCGCTGCAGGCTATCAACAACGAGGCACGTGAAGAGGCGATCCGCATCGGCGCCAACGTACTGATGCCCAACATCACTCCGTCACGATACCGGGATGATTACTTCCTTTATGAAAACAAGCCCCTCTCCGCCCGCAATGACGAAGAGGAGCTCGACTATCTAGATGCCATGCTGCAAGCCATCGGCCACCGTATCGGCTATCACCGCAAGGGCAACTCTCTCCGTTACAAAAAGAGAACGGGAAGGGAACAGTAGCACGCGGGAGGTGACTCAGGCCTCACCCTCGCATCCTCACTTGTCATACTCGGCCAGGATCGACTTCACCCCGTCGGGTGAGACGCGTCCGTACACCTTCTCACCCACCAGCACCACCGGAGCCAGTCCGCAGGCCCCCACGCAGCGCAGGCAGTTGATGGAGAACCGCCCGTCGGGCGTGGTCTCACCTACCTTGATGTTGAGCTCCTTCTTGAACTCCTCCAGCACCTTCTCCGCACCCCGCACGTAACAGGCGGTACCGGTGCAGACCGATATGGGATGCTCTCCCTTGGGGATCATGGTGAAGTAGGAGTAGAAGGTGACCACGCCATAGACATGTGCCACAGGGAGGTGCAGGTTGTGGGCAATCACATCCTGCACCTCTGCAGGCAGGTAGCCAAACAGGTGCTGCGTTTCGTGCAACACGTTGATCAGCTCCTGCGGATCATTGTTGAACGAGTTGCAGATCTCGTTGATCTGCTCAACTTTCTCTTTCGGGAGGTTGACAACCACCTCCACGCCGTCGCTGCCGTTTAACTTCTCCATGTAGGCCAGCACTTCGGGAGATAAATTTATTTTCTGGTTCATACGAATTCCTTTTTTTAACTCTGCATATTGATGGTCACCTCGTTGCTCTTCGGAAAATATTCGGTGTGCAGCAGGCTGTGTGCCTTGTGACTGCCCGGCTCACCCAGGAACTCCCTGTAGAGACGTATGATGGAGGGGTTCTCGTGCGACTTGCGGATGGTCTTGCGCTCATCTTCACTGTAGATGGCTGCCGCACGACGGGAAAGGATCTCACTATTCCCATGGTGGAAGGGCTGACCACCGCCGCCGATGCAACCGCCGGGGCAAGCCATGATCTCAATGGCATGGTATTGCGAGCGTCCCTCCCGCACCTCGTCGAGCAGCTTGCGGGCGTTGCCCAGACCGTGGGCGATGCCGATGTGAAGTGGCAGACCGTCGAAATCGACCGTGGCGGATCGGATCCCTTCCATCCCGCGCAACGCTTCAAACTCCACCTTCTCCAGTGTCTTGCCTGTGTGCAGCTCATAGGCAGTGCGGCAGGCAGCCTCGATCACACCTCCCGTGTTGCCGAAGATGACACCTGCACCGGACGACTCACCCAGTGGGTCATCGAAGTCATCATCGACCAGGTTCAGGAAGTCGATGTTGGCCTGCTTGATAAAAGCAGCCAGCTCACGCGTGGAGATGGAGAAATCCACATCGGGATTGCCACCCACGCTAAACTCATCGCGCTGACACTCATACTTCTTAGCCAGACAGGGCATGATGGAGACCACAACAAGATCCTTGCGGTTCACACCGATCTTGTCCGCAAACCAGCTCTTGGCAATGGCGCCGAACATCTGCTGTGGCGACTTGGTCGTGGAGGGCACATCCAGCAGGTCGGGGAAGTTGTGCTCGAAGAAATTGACCCAGCCGGGACAGCAGGAAGTAAGAATCGGCAGCCGCACGTTGGGGTCGCCCGCCAGGTGACCACGGAGACGTTGCAGCAACTCCGTTCCTTCCTCCATGATGGTCAGGTCGGCACTGA
>CAZBFS010000107.1:0-6171 GCA_964491215.1 uncultured Proteiniphilum sp. | reverse complement strand
TCCTGATGTACGGGAAGAAGCCATCGCTCAAGGAGATGTTCAAGTGGGTGCGCTACAAGTAAATTAATGCTGTTATATTGCGGAAAAACCGACAAAAAGTTGTAATTTTGTCGGAAAAGAAGCAAATGTCCACAAAGAGCCACTTTTTTCAGGTATACACCTTTTATCAAGCTGTCCGGTTCCCATGGAATTCAGACAGCTTTTTTTCTATTTAAGAGATCGGTTCTATAAACAATAAAATGGATGATGAAATTTGATAAAATGCATGCAGCCGGCAACGATTATATATACGTCAACCTCTTCGAAGAGCGGGTGGAAGAGCCTGCCACCCTCTCACGGAAGCTAAGTGACCGTCATTTCGGGGTGGGGGGCGACGGGCTGGTGCTGATCGGTCCCGCCGAACAGGGAGATTTTTCCATGCGCATGTTCAACGCTGATGGCAGCGAGGGGCTGATGTGCGGCAATGCTGCCCGATGCGTGGGCAAATACCTATATGAGAGAGGGTTCACTACGAAGCGTGAGATCAGTCTGCAGACACTGTCGGGTATCAAGCAGCTACTGCTGACAGTTGATGGTGCGAGCAACCAGGTGACACAGGTTCGCGTGGATATGGGTCCCGCAATAAGAGATGGAAGTGCTTTGCAACCACCACAGGCACTTCTGCCGGAGATGGTAGATCACCTGTTGGAAACAGATGAGGGTGTTTATCCGGTAACCTTTATCTCGATGGGCAACCCCCACGTGGTGATCTTCACCGATGGTATTGATGCACTTTCCTTGCCAGAGATTGGTCCCCTCATCGAACACCATCCTCTTTTCCCGCAACGCACCAACGTGGAGTTCGTGGAGGTCATCGCCCCTGATGAACTACGGATGCGCGTCTGGGAGAGAGGCAGCGGCGAGACCCTTGCCTGTGGCAGCGGCGCCTGCGCCGTGCTGGTCGCCGCGGTGCTGAACGGTCGTGCCGACCCCAAAGCACGGGTGCACCTCCGTGGTGGCGACCTGCAGGTGGAGTGGGATCAAGATCGCAACTGCGTTTTCCTCACCGGTGATGCCCACTTTGTTTTCAAAGGAGAGATCAATTGATGAGAGGATGTGCTGATTTGGTGATTAGCTGATTTGATAATTCGCACATCCCACATCCTCACATCCTCACATCCTCACATCAACATCATATGTTTCAGATTAATCAAAATTATCTTCAGCTCGGCGAGAGTTACCTATTCAGCACCATTGCCAGGAAAGTGGAGCAGTTCCGTGCTGCTAATCCTGATGCAGACATCATCAGACTCGGAATCGGAGATGTGACGCTGCCACTTTCCCCTGCCGTGATCAGTGCATTGCACCGTTCGGTGGATGAGATGGGAGAGAAGGAGCATTTTCGTGGTTACGGACCGGAGCAGGGGTATGCCTTCCTGCGGGAGGCGATTGCCGAAACCGACTTCCGGAAGCGTGGCATCAACATCTCACCCACTGAGATCTTCGTGAGTGACGGTTCCAAGAGCGATACTGGCAATATCGGGGACATCCTTGGGGAAGGAAATGTAGTTGCCATCACCGATCCTGTTTACCCGGTCTATCTCGATACCACCCTTATGCGCATCGGCAAGAGCGACAGGATACGACTGTTGCGCTGCAGTGAGGAGAATGGCTTTCTACCGGATCTGCCGAAGGAGAGGGTGGATATTGTCTATCTATGCTATCCCAACAACCCTACCGGAACGGTGATGACTCGTGAGGAACTCAAGAAGTGGGTTGACTGGGCACTGGAGACAGGAAGCCTGATTCTGTTCGATGCCGCCTATGAGGCATTTATCCGCGATGAGACCATCCCCCGCAGCATCTATGAGATCGAGGGTGCCCCCCGTTGTGCCATTGAGTTCCGTTCATTTTCCAAGAGTGCCGGCTTCACCGGGCTGCGTTGCAGCTACACGGTTGTTCCCAAAGAACTGAAAGCCACTACCACTCACGATGGAGATATCTCCCTTCACTACCTCTGGAACAGGCGTCAATCCACCAAGTTCAACGGCACCCCCTACATCATCCAGCGTGCTGCCGAAGCGGTCTATACGGCACAAGGGCAGCAGGAGATGCAGGCTATGGTAGACAGCTACATGCACAATGCCGGGATCATCCGGGAAGGTTTGGTTGAGAATGGGTTCACTTTCTTCGGTGGGGAGCATTCACCCTATATCTGGCTGCAATGTCCCGACGGACTCGATTCCTGGCAGTTCTTCGACAGGCTGCTGGCAGAGTGTCATATCGTGGGAACACCCGGCGTTGGTTTCGGTGCCGCCGGTGAGGGTTACTTCCGGCTTACCGCCTTCAACAGCGCCGAGCGTACCGCCGAGGCTGTCGGCCGGATCTCCCGGCTTTCTTCAACCAAGTGAGCTAAAAGGTGATCGGGTGATTCACCCTGATTCCTTTTTTCAGTAGAATAAAATCCAACCTGCAGGCGATGATCGACGAAGTAGAACAGTCTTTCTGATTCATCTCTTCAGTATCGGTGTAGATTGGAGAACCGGGCCCGTTTGTCGATTCTCTTTTTATTCCCTATTTTTGTCCCCTGAAACGTCACGATATAAACAAGATAAAGATGAAACCACTATTCATACACTATCCGAGCTGTGGCACCTGCCGTAAGGCAGCAAAATGGCTGGAGGCAAATCAGATTGAAGTAGACTCCCGTCACATCGTGGAGGAGCGTCCCATCAGAGCAGAGCTCTCAGAGTGGATAGATCGCAGTGGTCTTCCCATCCATAAGTTCTTCAACAGCTCCGGACAGCTCTACAAGGAGCAGAACCTGAAAGAGAAGGTGAAAACAGCCTCGCGCGATGAACTGCTGGATATCCTCGCATCCAACGGCATGGTGGTCAAGCGCCCCCTGGTGGTGACCGATGACTTCGTGCTGGTGGGGTTCAATGAGGTTGAGTGGAAGGAGAAACTGGGCTAATACAAATATTTCAAGAAGAATCGAATGAAGATTGCGCATTTGGAATTTCCCGAGAGGCCGGTGTTTCTGGCCCCGATGGAAGATGTGACCGATATCGGCTTCCGCCTGCTCTGCAAGCGGTTCGGAGCCGACATGGTCTATACCGAGTTCATCTCTAGCGATGCACTGATTCGCGATGTGAAAAAGACAAAGGCTAAGACGCTCTTTAGTGAAGAGGAACGACCCATTGGCATTCAGATCTATGGCAGCGATCCTGACGCGATGGTGGAGGCGGCGAAGATCTGCGAAGAGGCTGATCCGGATCTGATTGACATCAACTTCGGCTGCCCGGTGAAGAAGATCGCCGGTCGTGGTGCCGGCTCAGGGATGATGCGCACGCCCGATGTGATGCTCGAGATCACCAAAAGGGTGGTGAAGGCGGTGAAGAAGCCGGTGACGGTTAAGACACGCCTGGGGTGGGATGACAACTCGAAGATCATCGTGGAACTGGCAGAGCAACTGCAGGACTGCGGCATTGCAGCTCTCACCCTGCACGGACGCACCCGCGCGCAGATGTATAAGGGGGAGGCGGATTGGAACCTGATTGGTGCGGTGAAGAATAATCCCCACATGAAGATACCCATCATCGGTAACGGTGATGTAACCACCGTTGAGGGTTGCCGCCAACGGTTCGACAAGACCGGTGTGGACGCGGTGATGATCGGCCGTGGCAGCATCGGCCAGCCCTGGTTCTTTGAGGAGGTGAAGCACTTCCTGGAAACCGGAGAACAACTGCCAAAAAAATCATTCCAGTGGTATCTCGATATCCTGAAAGAACAGATTCAGCAAAGTGTGGAACGCATCGATGAGTTGCGTGGGATCCTGCACAACCGGCGCCACCTGGCTGCCACCCCCATCTTCAAGGGGATACCCGACTTCAAGGCGACTCGCATCGCGATGCTTCGGGCCAACACACTGGAGGAGCTTTTCGCCATTATGGATGAGATAGAGGAGAAGTTCGATGTGGTCTGAATTTAAGTATTATAGTCCGGGGTGTTAAACATTAGTCAATTATCGAAGTCTCAATAAGAAAGATAATAGGATTATGAAAAAGAGTCTGTTGTTTGTTGTTTTTTCGGGTATGATCACAATGCTGTCGGCACAACAGCCATCAATCATTGAGGCAGTCCTGGAAAATAGTGCAAAAGAAAAAGTGTCCATCCTGCAGGAGCATATCGGCTTTGATGATGAAAAAGCAGAACAGCTCCGGATGATAGAGACAGAGTTTCTCTTAGATGTGAACAAAGCGGAGCATTGCTTTTTATGCAGTAAGCGTAAGCGAATTGAGAAATTGAAAGAAAAACGAGTGACACAGCTTCAGGGAGTTCTCGATCGCGACCAGTATATCAAATATGATGCGATCGACAATGACCGGATCAAATTGGTGCCGGTACGAAGTGACAGATAAAAAAAGGGATAGCTAACCGGCTATCCCTTTTTTTATATTTTGATTTTATTTTCAATCATGTAATTCCCGGAGTTTTTGAAAGTCCTCAGGTGTCAATTTTATATTGTCAATAATCAAAGGTTTCGACTGTTTGATAGTATGATGAATTTCTCTTTCAGCATGAATCATACTTCTGACAGATGAGGTTTGTTGGGGTTTATAATTCTCATCATCTGTGATCAGGTATAAGGCTTGTCCCAACAATACATCCTTGATATCACCCAGTGGTGTCCAATGATTAATATAACCGAAACCCTCTCTTAAAGAATGTTCGGGCTCTAAATACCCGGGGTTCATGAAGTTTTTATTGTCCATATTGGAGTAGATGGCAACAATGGGTTGCATTGCCCAATTTTTCAGCCTGTTTTTTTGGGTGGTACTGAGCTTGGATTCATCGTAGACTATCTGTGCTCTGCCATCTAAGCGATCATAGGCATGTATGGTCCAGGATCCGGTATATTTCCCACCCGTATTGCTCCCAATATGCACTACATTCATATAGGATTTCAGGCAGAATGTGATCAACTCTGAAGCCGAATAGGAGTTATCGGTAGCAATTATATAGACGTTGTCAAGATCAAGATTTGCTCCCAATGGATTCTCTTCGTACTGCTGGTCATAAATGCCCAGGTAGTATTTTCTGTCATAATCTTGCTTTTTATTATCTGGGGCTTCATTGTACAATTGATCGAAGGTAGTGTTTAAATAATCGTTGTAATCAAGCACCACAAAGGGAGATTTGGTTTCAACTATTGATCGTGGTGCAATCATTGAAGCCAGATAGGTCGCTGCTGAAATTGCCCCTCCTCCATTATAACGTAGGTCCAGAACTAGATCTGTTACGCCAGCCTGTTTGAAATTACTGAATACGTCAAAGAGACGGTTATTGTAATTGTCATAGAAATCGGTATAAAAGAGGTAGCCTATTTTCTTGTCGCCTATGGTATATATGTTGTCGTAGAGAGCGGGATCCTTCGCACTATTATCGGGTGTAACCGTTACTTCTTTATGCTGAATGGCATTGCTCCCCGATAATCTATAAAGGGTAAATTTCACGCTGTTGTTACCATAAAGCAAGTTGATGTCATTATCGCTCACATAAGTTTTTCCGTTTCTTTCTTCCGTAGCTATGAAATGGTCATTTAACTTCCCTATCAGATCAAGGCGCTTTATTCCAGCTTTATCTGCAGGTGAATTCTTGTAGACATATCTAACATAGACATAGACAATATTGTCAATTAAGATAAAACCTCCAAGGTCATAACCGAAAGACAATGATTCTCCTTTGAATCCTGCTAAAAGCCCTTGTACATCATCGGTAATCCAGGACCATCCATGTTGGGTATCTGTGGAATTCAATATCTTGGAGAAATAATCTTCCGGACTGTCATCAGTGATACCCGGTTTTTTGCTTACCACTTCATCAGCCCAGTAATAGAGAGTTGACATACCGTCGTAGATAAACTGAGAAACCGTATTAACCTCTACGGGATCAGGGTCAGGAGTGTCTTTTGAATCACACGTTGTGAATAGAAAAACCAATGAAAAAAACAGAGGTAAGAGTAGAATAAGTTTTTTCATAAATTGAACTTACTGAAATAGATAAGCAAATAATAGACTGTAAAAATAAAAAAGATTTTAATTGAGTGCTGAATAACTCAGTAATTGAACACTCCCTTGCCCTGCCGGATGATCACCGGCTCATTATCAGAACAATCGACCACGGTGGATG
>CAZBFS010000106.1:0-6174 GCA_964491215.1 uncultured Proteiniphilum sp. | reverse complement strand
GTGATTATAAGCGTTTCACTTTTGAGAAACCCTGCTTTGGGGCGATCCTGCAGTATCCCAACAGCGAAGGCAACGTGGAGGATTACCGGGCATTCACCGAAAAGGCGCATGCTGCCGACTGTAAGGTGGCCGTGGCGACCGATCTGATGGCGTTGGTACTGCTCACACCTCCGGGAGAGTGGGGCGCCGATATCGCCTTCGGCAGCAGCCAGCGCTTTGGTATCCCGTTGTTCTACGGGGGACCATCAGCCGCTTTCTTTGCCACCCGCGACGAGTACAAGCGATCCATGCCGGGACGTATCATCGGCATCTCGAAAGATGCCAACGGCAGAGAGGCGCTGCGTATGGCCCTGCAGACAAGAGAGCAACATATCAAACGGGAGAAAGCCACCTCCAATATCTGTACCGCACAGGCATTGCTGGCAACCATGGCATCTTTTTATGCTGTCTATCACGGACCGGAGGGACTCAGACGGATTGCACGTCGCATCCACTCGCTCACCTCGCACGTCAGCGATGAGTTGCAGGCAATGGGCTACCGTCAGCTTAACGAGAGCTTCTTCGATACCCTCACCATTCTCCTGCCGGAGGGAATTACTGAGGAGGATATCAAGAACCATGCTGATATGCGTGAAATAAACCTGCGCTATTACGGAGATGGCAGAATCGGGTTAAGCCTGGATGAGACCACCAACGACTACCGCGTACATGAGCTGCTGGCGCTCTTTGCCATGGCTGCAGGAAGTTCAAAGGTCTTCATGATTGACGACCTGCCGGAGAAGATCATCCTGCGGGAGGAGCAGCTCAGGAAGAGCGACTTTCTCACACATCCCACCTTTCAGCGCTATCATACCGAGACAGAGTTGATGCGTTACATCAAGCGGCTGGAACGGAAAGATATCTCACTGGCACACTCCATGATCTCACTCGGCTCCTGCACCATGAAGTTGAATGCTGCTTCGGAGCTGCTGCCGTTGGGATTACCCGGATTCCAGCGCATACACCCCTTCGCACCCGAAGATCAGGTGGAAGGTTATAAAGAGATGATCACCGAACTGGAGGAGATGCTTGCTGAGATCACCGGACTGGCAGCTACCAGCCTCCAACCCAACTCAGGTGCTGCGGGTGAATATGCGGGACTGATCACCATTGCTTCCTATCAGGAGAGCTTAGGGCAAGGAGAACGCAAGGTGGTGCTCATCCCGGCATCGGCACATGGTACCAACCCCGCCAGCGCCGTCCAGGCGGGCTTCAAGCCTGTAACCGTGGCCAGCGATGCACGGGGTAACGTAGATATGGATGATCTGCGCAGCAAGGTGGAGCAGCATCGGGAGGAGCTGGCTGCCTTTATGATCACCTATCCCTCCACGCATGGCATCTTTGAAACGGAGATACGCGAGATGTGCCGGCTGATACACGAGGCGGGTGGACAGGTTTATATGGACGGTGCCAATATGAATGCACAGGTGGGATTGACCAACCCCGGCACCATCGGTGCCGATGTGTGTCATCTCAACCTGCACAAGACCTTTGCCATCCCCCATGGCGGTGGCGGTCCCGGTGTGGGACCCATCTGCGTGGCGGAACACCTGGCGCACTTCCTGCCGGGGCATCCTGTTTCGCTCGCCACAGAGATGAACACAGTGGCGGCAGCTGCTTACGGCAGCGCAGGTGTACTTCCCATCACTTACGGCTATATCCGCATGATGGGTCCTGACGGACTGCGGGAGGCTACCGAGGCTGCGATCCTTAACGCCAACTACCTGACAGAGATGCTGAACAAATCTTATGGGATTCTGTATAGAGGCGCAGAAGGCAGGGTAGGGCATGAACTGATCCTGGATTGCCGCAGCCTGAAAGAGGTCTCCGGAATCACTGAGACCGATATTGCCAAACGACTGATCGACTATGGTTATCATGCCCCCACACTCTCCTTCCCGGTACACGGCACCCTGATGGTGGAGCCCACCGAGAGCGAGAGCCTGGCCGAGCTGGATCGTTTTGTGGCGGTGATGGACCAGATCCATGAGGAGATCATTGAGGTGTCGCGGGGTGAGTATCCAAGAGAGGACAATGTGCTGGTTAACGCGCCCCACCCGGAGTATGAGGCGGTAGCTGACGAGTGGCAACATGCCTATCCCCGGAGCAAGGCTCTCTACCCGTTGCCCTTCGTGGCGGAAAACAAGTTCTGGGTCAATGTGGCACGGGTTGACAATGCCTATGGCGACAGGAACCTGGTCTCCTGTCTCTGTGAGCTCTGAACAGCGACTAATAGAAAAAGGGGGTCGCTACACATCAGTGCTACCCCCTTTTTTTATCTGATCCTCAATGTCAGAACAGTTGCGGAATCTCACCTTTCTCAAAGAGTATCAATGGAGAGTCCGAAATATTCCTTTTGAAGCTATTGGTGATCTCACTGTTCACCTCGGTCAGGATCACCTTCACCCGGTTCTCCATCACATCAGGGTAAGCACCCGCGAAATGGGTCATCACGGGATGGTCATCTGCCACGGCGCTGTCCACCAGGAACGCATCGATCCGATCCATCACCAGCATCATCTGACGGTAAGAGTAGGTGACTCTCTCCACCTTGAAGTCATCCCCTTCCAGGATGGCTGCCAGTCGCTGCCTGTTGGCTTCGGTATCACCTGTGACGGCAACGACGAAGATCCCGCTGTTATCGATGAAAGAACCCCCGTAATAGTCGGGGTAGAGGTCGGGATCCGATTCGCGCTCCATCCAGTCGGCACCGAAATGTTTCATCAGCCTCTCATTATATAGAAGTGCCTGCTTCTCCCTCTCTGCCGTTGAGATAACACTCATCCCTGTTCTCTCCTGAGCTTCGGCTTCAGTAGGAGCGCTCTCTTTCTTCTGTTGACTACAGGCGGTCAGAAGCATTATCAGGGCTGTTGCCGGTATGATCAATCGTTTGCTTGTTTTCATTTTGCTGATATCTATAGTGTCAGAATGTACTCGTAAGAAATAATAACAGCTGACACTCTGTTTTGTTTGTGATTACATCAGATTGCATCCAGGTCCGTTTCAACGGTTCCGCATCGTGACGGTATGGAGGATAAAAAAGTGAGAAATATCAGCACTCACCAGCTTTTGTGTATATTTGCAACAGCAAAACATTCAAATCTGTTTATCCCATGCTTAGAAAATATATCCTTCCTGTTGTAATGACCGGCTTGATGTCCCTTCTCTTTTTCACTTGCGGGAAAGAGGATGTTAGTGAGAATGCCGTCCGTTTGCGTATCAAGCTGACCGATGCGGCTGCTCCGGTGCTGAAGGAGATGTATATCAACATTGAATCAATAGAAGTGCTGGCAACCGACAGCACCGGAAGTGAGAGTGATTGGGTGGTACTCTCCTATACGGGTGGTGAGTATGATCTGTTGAAACTGATGAACGGAAGGACGGTGCAGCTTACCGACCAGTATTTCCCCGCGGGTGGAAAGATCGATAAGATACGTCTTACGCTGGGTAATAACAACAGGATGGTGACTGTCACCGACAAGCCTATCCCGCTTGAAAAATCACCCGATATCATAAATCACCTGATCATTCACGATGTGGATGCAGCACTTACACCTCACTTCATCATCAGCATCGTGATCGATATCAATGCAGCACTTTCAGTGTATGAATTGAACGGAAACTGGTACCTCGATCCCCGTGCCAGGGCTTATCCCGAGACTTACGGAGGCTCACTGAGAGGATATGTGGCACCCCCAGAGGCGTCACCGGTGGTGCTGATCACCCGTGAGGGCGACTCGCTCTTCTCCCTGCCCGAAGGGATTGAGGGGATGTTTCTTTTTTCAGGGTTGCAGGAGGGTGCCTGGAAGGTACACCTGATCGCCAACCCGGAGTCAGGATACCGCGATACCATCTTCATGTCAGACAGCGTTGAGCAGGGCAGGATCATCGAGATCAAACCCAAACCCATCCGCTTGCTTCAACAGTGACCAGTTGCAGATTTAATTTATTTTCACACCTGCAACGGTGCAGGGTTCCCCTTCTTTATTATCTTTGCAGGAGAATGATTGCAGTTCACAACCGATCAAACCGATTAAACAATATCACACAGATGAAAAAATTCCATTTTGCACTGATTTTAGCCGCCCTACTGGTTGCAGGAACCTCCTGTAAACCGAAGCAGAGTGCTTACAAACAGGTATATGAAGCAGCTAAGGAGAGAGAGATGCAACAGACAGCCTCTCAGCCTACCACTGTGGTGAAGGATGCCACTCCGTTGCCTCCCGTTGAGGTCTCCGTACGCAAGGAAAAGGTGGAACCGGTATATCCTACCGACGCCTCAGGATTAAAGAAGTATAGCGTGGTAATCGCCTCCCTTAGTGTCAAGCTAAACGCTGAATCACTGAAATCACGCATGGAGAACGAAGGTCACAGGGTGATCCTGGCCGAGAACGAACAGGGCATGTACCGCGTTATCATTGCCAGTTACGACGACAAGGCAGAGGCTGCCGCCAAGCGTGAGGAGATTTATAACCAATATTCTGCAAAAGGCAACACCGACTATCTTAGAAGAACCTATGGCGTACCTTTTAATGATCTCTGGATCCTTGAAAGGCAATACTAACCGTTGAACAGTTGATGAATATTTGGTGATTCAATCCGTGAATCACCCTTTTCTCTCTTCCCGTGTGAGGCGAACAAAGAAACAATTAGCTGCCCGTTGTCTGCAATGAGGCAGCTTTTTTTGAATGTGATGACAATGAAGATACGATTTCTGGGCACGGGCACCTCTACAGGCATACCCCAGATCGGCTGCAGTTGCCCGGTCTGCCAATCGGTCGACGAGCGCGACAGGAGACTGCGCTGCTCGGTGGCCATTACCACTGGGGAGCAGCAGTTGCTGATCGACTGTACCCCTGACTTCCGGCAGCAAGCGCTCACAATACCTTTCAGGAAGATCAACGGCATCCTCTTCACTCATGAGCATTACGATCATACCGGCGGTATCGACGACCTGCGCCCCTATTCACGGTTCGGCACGGTGGACCTCTTTATGGAAGAGCGAGTGGAGAATGCGGTAAAGAGGAGATTACCATATTGCTTCGCTGAAAATCGATATGGCGGCATCCCCAATATCCGTATCCAACGCATTGATCCCCACCATCCCTTCCTGATAGGAGGGAAGGAGGTAACTCCTATCAGGCTCCTTCATCATAAGCTCCCGATCCTTGGATTCCGTATCGGTAACTTTGCCTACCTCACCGATGTGAAGAGCATCCCCGACACGGAATATGAGAAGCTGCGTGGAATAGACATACTGGTGATCAGCGCTCTCCGTAAAACGAAGCATATCTCTCACCTCTCCCTCGGGGAGTCGTTGCAGATCATTGATAAAATAAGACCGGTAAGCTCTTATCTCACTCATTTCAGTCACGAGATGGGTCTTCATGCCGACTTGATGGGCGATCTTCCTGTCGGTGTTTACCCGGCATACGACGGTCTGGAGATCAGCCTATGAAGCGTTTCTTTTTATTTTTTTAACCAAAAGAAATGCAGCGTTTGGTTTTCACATCCGTCTTTTTAATGAGCCCTGTCTCACTCTAAACGGCGAGCAGAGGATGGTGAAACGCAAAAAAAACAGATACACCATTAAACTATCTGAACAGTATCGTGTCAGATAGTAAAGATAAAAAGATCACGAATAAATAATTAATGGGGAGGAACTATGAAAACGAATAAAATCTTACTGGCAGTGCTGATGGCAGCCTTACCTTTCTTCGGTTTCGCCCAGGAATGGGACGAAATCTATGCTGATCCAAATAAAAGGGAAACGGTAAAAGCAGAGGTGAAACTGAAAGAACCGCAGAAAAAGGTGGTCATCGTGCAGGGTGATGTCTCCAGTATGGAGGTACAGGCCATTGACAGGGATGTGGATGAATACAACCGGAGGGGGAGCAGTGATGATCCGGCCGGTGATGGGGTATATGAAAGTGATTCACTCGATTATGAGGAGTATCAGTATACCGATCGCATTGTACGTTTCCACGATCCCGAGTCGAGCATCAAGATAACCGGTGCCGAAGAGGTGATTGTATATGTGGGAGACGACCTTTATGAGAACTATAACAACCGGGGCTGGCATACCAATTATTACTTCGGCATGGGCTGGGGTATGGGTTACTATCCCTGGTATGA
>CAZBFS010000105.1:0-6194 GCA_964491215.1 uncultured Proteiniphilum sp. | reverse complement strand
TGTTCTATGGTCCCGGTGAGAAGAAAACATCCTATTGCAAACTTAGAAAAGAGTAGTGATCAACAGGAGGATTATTTTATCGTTGATGGGTACAAAATTTGTCAAACAAATCTCATGCTTTTTTTTAATTCTGTTTTTCTCCAAATGTGTTAATTAATCCTCATAATATGAGAGTTTGGTCTCCATAGATCAGGAATAACAGGTTATGTTTGCATATCGAAAAATTGATTGAGTGATGTACGAAGAAAACCAAAACGTTGATCCCTGCCGGGAGACAGGTGTCAGCAAGTTGACATGGAGATCGATGAGTTACGGAGTCGTTTGTATATTGTCTCTTTTTTTGATCCTGAACGGGTGCTGCAACCTTGATAGTGGCAATGATGAGCAATCTCATTTTATCCTGTTGAAAGGGTTGGGGGCGGGAGAGGTACGTACCATTCCGTTTGACTCACTGATTGCGACCGATCCCTATATCCTGGCAGATGAAGCTACCCGCACCTATTATCTGACCGGTTCAGGTGGAACGATGTGGAAAAGCCCCGACCTTCAGAGCTGGGTAGGCCCCTACAGCTATATTGAGATTGACACCACTTCCTGGATGGGATCCGATCCGATGATATGGGCCCCCGAATTGCATCATTACAACGGAAAATATTATTGTTTTACTACCTTCACCAATACTGATGTCATTGTCGATACAGTACCCGAACGGTGTGATGTGCTTCGCCGTGCTACCCATATTCTGGTTGCGGAAAGAGCAGAGGGACCTTATCATCCCATATCTGATACCTCCTACTTGCCTGAGGAGTGGTCTACGCTCGACGGAACACTTTTTGAGGAGGAGGGTGTCCCCTACCTGGTATTCAACCATGACTGGATGCAGCTCGAAAACGGAGAGATTAAACAGATCGCTCTGGCGGAGGATCTTTCTCACACAGAGGGTGAAGTAACCTCTCTTTTCTCCGGGACCGACGCTCCCTGGGCACGTGAGATGCAATCGATCGGAGAACTTACTTTCGGTATGTCGCTCAGTGGATATGTGACGGATGGACCCTTTCTTTTCAAAACCGGAACCGGGAGACTGGGGATGCTTTGGTCCAGTTGGAGCGACAGACGATACGCACAGGGAGTAGCTTACTCCTTGACCGGTCGGCTGGAGGGACCCTGGGAGCAGCAGGAGCAACCACTTGTCCGTGAGAATGCCGGGCACGGCATGCTCTTCACCACCTTTGAAGGGATGGATCTGTTGTCATTGCATTTTCAGCCTCTGGAGGAGAATCCCGGTCCCCGTAGACCGATGTTGCTGGAAGTGGACCTGACCGGTGATGCCCTCATCATCAAAGGGAGATACAATCCCTGATCATATCCCCCATTATTTAAACGTGTGATGGTTGTGTGACTATTGTCCGGCAACCCCTTCCTTTGTCTGTTCAACAAACTGCATCGTGCCGTCGGGGTTGTAGTGGAGTTCCTCTACACAGACACTCCGTCGGCCGATGGCTCCCTCGATGCCTTCCAGGGTGAGGGTTGCGTTGTGGTAAAACAGATACCATTTCCCATTAAACGCTGCTATACCGGGATGGATGGTGAAGCTGTTCTCCGCCATACCGGTGAGCTCCCCTTGCGCTGTCCAGGGTCCTTGCATGGAAGGGGCTGTGGCGTAGGAGATGGTTTCGCGTCCCTTACCCATGGAGGCATAGGTCAGGTAATAGAGATCACCCCTTTTATGCAGCCAGGGACCCTCTACGAAGAGTGGCAGATCGACCGTTTCAATCTCACCCGCCAGTTCTGTCAGATTTGGTTTTAAGCGGGCCAGGAAACAGGTGCCGTTGCCCCAGCAGAGCCAGGCCTCTCCCTCCTCATCCATGATGAAAGTGGGGTCAATATCGTTCCACCAGCCTCTGGGGCCGTTGGAGGTCATCTCATCGGTAATCAGGGGCTTCCCGATCGCATCGGTGAACGGTCCGGTGGGGCTGTCGCTGACCGCTACGCCGATCACCTTGCTGTTGTAGGGTTCACCTGCTTGAACCGTTGTATAATAATAGAACTTCCCCTCATGCTCAATCACCTGCGAAGCCCAGGCTTCACCGATACCCCATTCGAAGTCGGTGGGTTTCAACACGGATCCGTGATCGGTCCATGTTTGCATATCTTTTGTGGAATAGCAAAGCCATTCGGTGATGTTGAACTCCCTGCCGCCTGATGCGGTGTCCTGACCTGCGTAGTACTCATCATGCCCCACATAGAGATAGAGCGTTTCCTCATGTACGAGGGGTGCGGGATCGGCGGTAAACCTGTTTTTTATCAGCGGATTGCCGCTGTTTTGAAAAGTTGTCTGCACATTTTTTTGTGAACATCCGGCAATCAGAAGTAGGGTGCAGATACCCAGTGTTATTGTCTTCATAAGTACATTATTTATCTTTAAAAATGTTCAATTTTGGGAGGCCATCCTGACCCCCTACCACTCTCTGAAATTCCATTTTGAGTTGTCACTGTTCATGTCAAATTTGGCCAGGGTGGGGGTGCTGTCACCGGAAGAGACCAATGCCAACTGCTCATCAGAATCGGGTACCACCTTTGGCATGATCCGATAAGTACCGTCGGTCAACTGATCAATTCGCCACAGTTGCTCCGGTGTCCCGGTAAAGGAGGGTAGGGTGATCACCTCCGCTTCCGGGGTGGCAGCCAACGCCCTGTCGGTGCCTGCAATGGTGATCTTGTAAAAGGGACCTCCCAGGTAACCGCCTGCTTCCGGGACAGCTGTGATGGTCCAGCGCTGGTGCGGACGTACCATGTAATCGCCGATTCTCACCCCTATGTTGCCGGCAGGCCAGCTCCCAATGACATCTTCCAGTTGCTGTGAAGGAATGGGTCTTACCGGTTCATTATCTTCACGGTTGAACCGGCGCATCCTGCCGGGCATCCGTACAAAATCGACCGCCAGCTCCAGTGCATAACCCCTCCTTTCGGATTCAATCTCATAGGTTCCTTCCTTGAAGATATCTCCGGCAAGCGGCCACCCCTTTTCCCAGAGCAGGGGACGGATGCCCAGCACACTGTACCCGCTTTGATCGAGATCGGCTTCATAATGACAGGACATTTTTTCCACACCCTCCTCCAATACAACCCGTCCGAAGTGCCCTGGGCCGATAAGCCTCTCCCTGGCAGCCAGCACCATCTTGCCGCCCCCTCTCAGCAGTTCTCTTCCCATGTTGTCGAGATAAGGGCCCGTTACCTTTCTGGAGCGACCCACAACGATGTTGTAGGTGGAGTTGGCTCCATCACAACAGGTTCCGTGCGTGCCCAGCAGGTAGTACCATCCGTCACGGTATTCCAGATCGGTCGCTTCACAGTCGATCGCAATGTCGATGGCTTCATTGCCCACGACCCGCTCACCTGTTTTGGGATCGAGCTCTATCAGTCGAATAAAGCCGAAATAGGTGCCGTAGGAGCACCAGAGACGTCCGGTTGTGGGATCCAGCAGCAATCCGGGGTCAATGGCATCGTTGTCTTCCACACCGTCGGACTGGGCCACCAATATGGGTTCTGAGAACTTAAAATCGGGCGAGGCCGGGTCGAGCGTTTCATTCCACATGGTCAGAATTCTGCCGTTGTGGCCCCCTCCCAGGCCGCCACCTGTTGCACCATAGACAATCAGGTAACGATCACCAATTTTGATGGCATCGGGAGCTGCGCCACCACCTGGTCTTACAGCGCCACTATGCCAGCTCCAGCCATCTTCCGATATCAATCCTCCGCCACCTGTGCCGAAGGTATAGTATTTCCCCTCACATTCCATAATGGTTGAAGGATCATGTATAAATGGTTTTCCAATCTGTGCGGTTGCCGTTCCTGCGATGAGGAGGAACAGAATCGCAATCACTGCGATTGATCTATTGTAAATGTGCATTTGATGATATAATTATGGGTGATTACTCACAACTGATTTGGATGTCTTTGACCGGCACTCCTTGCTCATCGAGGAGGCGAACGCAGAAATCACTCATCCCGGGTCCATTGATCACGGCACCCCGTAAGATGTTCTTTCCCTTTTTGAGTGTCAGGCGGGGGGAGACGGCGTCATCCATGACCATGCGCCTGTCACCGGAGAGCAACAACAGCTCCTCCCCGTTGAGCCACCACATCGAGGCGGAGTTGGATCCTACGGAGATCCTTACATTTTTCATCTCCTCCGGAGTGTTGAGTATGGTCACGGCCCAGAACAGAACACCATATACCGGCTTGTGCAATCCATAGGCGAACCGGAACAGTTTCACATTGAAATTCCTACTGTCCAGTGCATGCCAGGTGAGCTCTTTTTCACCCACCCTGACCTTTTCACCATCATGGGGAAGCAGTGTGAACTGGTTGTGGAAATAGAGGGTGTCAAAGGCATTCCTCAGGTAGCTGTCGGTAAATAGCGTATTGCTGCGAACCGGTTTCTCGATGGGCTCAAGGAGCAACCAGCGTTGAATGAATCCCTCTTCATCGGGAGTCATCACGGTGGGTGATGCAGGAACAAAGTATTGATCGATACTGCGAACGGTATCGCGTGCAACGGTCTCGTCATGTTGATTCCAAGCCCTTCCTGTTTGTGCCTGCAGTCCCGATAGTGATAGCATCACTGAGAGTGATGTCAGGATGATTGTTATTTGTTTCATGTTAATTGCAAATATTCTCTATTGAGCACTCCTCTCATTGATATTGTCTGCTTCCTTCAGGAAGAAACCGGTCATTTTTTGAAAGGTGTGGTCATTGAATGTGACCGGCCCGTGCTGACCTTCGGGAACGGTTATAAACTCAGTAAGCAATCCTTTATCCTGTAATGCTTTCGCGAACAGCTCGCTTTGACAATGTGGCACCACATTGTCAGCATCCCCATGGATCACCAAAAAGCGGGGATCCTTTTCGTCAATAAAGGTGATGGGATTAAGCAAGGCAATAAGATCCAGGTTGTCAGCCGGATTGCCTCTGATCAGCGCCGCTTCGGGAGAGTCTCCCTCTTTGGGCCCTTTACAATCATCCATGAGCGCCATATCAATGGGTCCGAACCAGTCGACCACCGCATTGACGGCACTACTGGTTGAAGTGCAGTTTCCTACATCCCCTTCGATGTCAACCGTCGTACTGTTGATAGTGTACTCCTTCACGCCGTTCGTTGTGCCGGCCAGTGATGCCAGATGTCCACCCGATGAAAAGCCTGTGATGCCGATAAAGGAAGCATCGATATGGTATTGATCAGCATTCGCCCTTACAAAACGAATGGCAGCCTTCACATCATTGATCTGCGCAGGATAGGGAGCGTCGGAGCTTGCCCTGTGATTGATTGCGATGACGGCGAAACCGCTTTCGAGCAGTTGCTTCCCCAAAGCGTCGAACGCGAATTGTTTCATGTTGTTGCCGAACCAGGCACTGCCGTAGATCACAATGATCGCCTTACTGGCCGGTTGTTCCTGATTGGGCAGATGAATGTCAAGGTTGTGATACTCCTTCTCATCACCGGCATAATTGAGGTTGAGCCACTGCCTGCTACTGATCTGGCCAAAACAGGCTACAAAGCCGTATAGAGCCAGGATTACTGTGAGTGATAATCGTTTCATATTCATTTAAATAGCAGGGGTGCAAACTCTTTCAGACAACGGCGCCAGGTGAGGAACTCATGTGCTGTTCCCGGGGATTCGTAATAGATGTTGTTGATGCCGGCCTCTTGCAGAGCCTCGCTTAGACTCCTGGTTCGTTCAGGCCGCTCTTCGGAGCCGATGCCCATAAAGAAGACATGTACCTTCTCGTTGAATGCTGCTGGATCTTTGAACACACCATTGTATGCCTGATCCAGCTGATCGGTGTTGATCATGCCTGCACCACTGAACCCGCCGATGTATGCAAATTGATCCAGATTGTTCAGGGTGATGTTGAAGGTCTGCAACCCTCCCCAGGAGAGGCCCGCCATTGCCCTGTTGTCACGGTCGGTCAGCACCCGGAAGCTGGACTCAATGTGGGGGATGATCTCATTCAGCAGGATGGGGGTGAAGTCGGCCCCGAATCGGACTCTTGCTTCATTGGGGTTCTCGCCGGGCAGTGTGCGGAAGTTTTCGATGTTCCCGTTATCCATCACCACTACCATCGGTTTTGCCTCACCTGCCGCAATCAGGTTGTCCATGATGAAGTTCATCCGTCCCTGGTTGGCCCAGCTG
>CAZBFS010000104.1:0-6230 GCA_964491215.1 uncultured Proteiniphilum sp. | reverse complement strand
GGAAGATCCATATCCCCAAATTTGCCTATACCACCGACAATGCCGCCATGGTGGCGATCACGGGTTACTACAAGTATCTCCGTGGCGAGTTCTGCGGACCTGAGGTGGCTCCTTACGCGAGAGTCTCCATTTGATATCAGCAAACAAACAATTATCCAGATAGTATGAATGTAGAAGAAAACAATGCCGTTGAGGAGAACAGGAAGAGCCTCAATTTCATAGAAACGATGGTAGAGAAAGACCTGGCAGCAGGGCGTAACGATGGACGCGTACAGACCCGTTTCCCGCCCGAGCCGAACGGCTACCTGCACATCGGCCATGCCAAGGCCATCTGCATCGATTTCGGGATTGCACAAAAATATGGCGGTGTCTGCAACCTCCGCTTCGATGACACCAACCCGGTGAAGGAGGATGTGGAATATGTTGACTCCATCCTGGAGGATATCAAATGGCTGGGTTACCAGTGGGGGAATGTCTACTATGCGTCCGATTATTTCCAACAATTGTGGGATTTCGCACTGAAACTGATCCGTGAAGGTAAGGCATATGTCGATGAACAGTCGGCTGAGGAGATCGCCCGCCAGAAAGGAACACCTACCGTGCCCGGCACCCACAGTCCCTTTCGCGACCGCCCGATTGAGGAGTCACTCGAGCTCTTCGAGAAGATGAACAGCGGTGAGATCCCTGAGGGGAAGATGGTGTTGCGTGCTAAAATCGACATGGCCGCCTCCAACATGCACTTCCGCGACCCGATCATCTACCGTGTGATACACATACCGCATCATCGCACCGGCACCACCTGGAAAGCCTACCCGATGTATGACTTCGCCCATGGGCAGTCGGACTACTTCGAAGGGGTGACTCATTCGCTCTGTACGCTCGAGTTTGAGGTGCACCGTCCGCTCTACGACTGGTTCATCGACCAGCTGGCCGACAGCGATTACCGTCCCCGCCAGACTGAGTTCAACCGACTGAATCTCACCTACACGGTGATGAGCAAGCGCAAGCTGCTCCAGCTGGTGCAGGAGAAGCTGGTCTCCGGATGGGACGATCCACGCATGCCCACCCTCACCGGGATGCGACGTCGTGGCTTCACACCCGGGGGCATCCACAACTTCATCGACAGGATCGGCTATACCAAATATGATGGCATGAACGATGTCTCCCTCCTTGAACATGCTGTGCGCGAAGATCTTAACAAAAGGGTGATGCGCGTTTCCGGCGTGATCGACCCGGTGAAACTGGTGCTCACCAACTACCCTGAGAACCAGACGGAAGAAATGGAGGCGATTAACAACCCCGAGGATGCCTCCATGGGCAGCCGCAGCGTCAAGTTCTCCCGCGAGCTCTGGATTGAAAGGGCCGACTTCATGGAGGAGGCACCGAAGAAATATTTCCGCCTCACTCCTGGCAACGAGGTGCGCCTAAAGAATGCCTATATTGTGAAGTGCACCGGCTGTAAGAAAGATGAGCAGGGTAACGTCACCGAGGTGTACGCCGAGTACGATCCACTAACAAAAAGCGGTATGCCGGAGGCCAATCGCCGTGTGAAGGGCACCATCCACTGGGTATCGGTACCCCACAGCCTCGAGGCTGAGGTGCGGCTCTACGACCGTCTCTTCATGGTGGAGGATCCCTCGGCTGAGAAAGAGAAGGATTTCCGCGAGCTGATGAATCCCGAATCGCTGACCGTCAAGAGCGGCTGCAAGGTGGAAGAGTATCTCATAGATGCGAAACCACTCGACAGCTTCCAGTTCCAGCGCATCGGATACTTTAACGTGGACAATGATTCCACTGAAAACAAACTGGTGTTCAACCGCACCGTGGCACTGAAAGACTCCTGGAAGAAGCAAAACGGCTGATCGCCGGTAGAGTCAATAACGATCACATAACCTGAAACAAAAGAATGGAACAGAACGAAGCAGACATCACCTCCCTGGTAGAGAAGTACGAACAGATGCGCACCCTCGGCAAGAATATCTACTTCGATGCCGATGAGTTCGCTCTGCTGGCTGAGTACTACAACGCCGAAGGAGACAACGATGAAGCAGAGCAGTTGATACGTGAGGGTCTCAGGATACACCCCGGAAGCTCAGCTCTGATGCTGCTTCGTGCCAAGACACTGGTCTTTGCTGAGCTCTATGAAGAGGCGCTCGACTATCTGCGGTTGATATCGGATGAGGGTGGAGTGGAGCATGCACTGATCAGGATAGAATCGTTGCTGCACCTCGATCGTTACGACGAAGCTGATAGGCTGATCAACGTGACACTGGAGCAGGAGCTGGTGATAGATGACCTCTACTACTTCATCACAGAGGTTGCCTACCTGCTCAACGATGTGGACAAGTTCGACCGTGCGATCACCTTCCTTGAGGAGAGCATGAAGATTGACGATGCCAACAGCGATGCCATCGTCGACCTGGCCTATGCCTATGAGATGAAAGGCGACATGGAGAAAGCGATCGAACAGAACAACCGTCTGCTGGACCTCGATCCCTACTCTTTCGACGGATGGGTTAACATCGGTAAGCTATACTCCATGAACGGACAGTATGACAAGGCGATCGATGCCTTTGATTTTGCCCTCACCATTCGCGAGGATGACCTGCCGGTGATGAAGATGAAAGCACTCTCTCTCTTCCTGAACGACAACACCGCCGAGGCGGTCTCCATCTTCGAGCAATGCCTGCAAAAGACACCCGGAGATGAGACACTCTACGACTCACTGCTCGAAGCCTATGAAGTAATGGAGCAGTATGATGAGATGATGAAGCTGATCGACAAAAAAGAGGTGCTCTTCGGTAGCGAGGGCATCATGGCCAAGCGTGCCCTGGTGCATCTCAACCGGGAGGAAACCGACAAGGCTAAGGAACTCTTTGAACTGATTCCTGACGGGGAGAAAGAGACACTCGACTATTACTTGCTGGAGGGGGAGCTGGCATTCAACGACAACGACCTTAAAAGGGCAGAGACAACATACATGAAAGCAGCACTTATCGCCGACGGGAACGAGGAGATCCTCGACCGGCTGGCCAATATCAGCGTAGCACAGGAGAAGTTCGAACAGGCTGCTGCCTACTTGGAGGAACTGCTCGTGATCGCACCTGATTTCCCCACAGCCAAATCACGCCTGGCTTTCATCCGCTTTGAGATTGGTTCCAAGGAACCGTTCGACGAGATCATGGCGCAGTTCTCCGACGAAGAGCTGCGTGCCCTGCTCAGTCTCATCTCCGGCAGCGGTGAGGAGGACTATCCCAATTACAGCCGTGAGAAGATGCTTACCCGCCTGAACGAAGCCCGCGAGAACCGTGTGCTGTTCAAGAACATCAAGTACTGAGAATGTTTCAACGCAAACGGGTCTGACCTTCTCTCGCTACATTTATCCCTACCAGAGATCGACTTTTTTCACTCATCATTGCCTGAGCAGTTCTCCTGTCTCTTCACTCCATACTCTTCAGATATTTATAGAGATCATTGTCGGTAGAAAGGATCACAGTGGTGGTGGAATCGAACGTTTTCTGAAAGGTCTCCATGCTCTTTATAAAGCTGTATAGCTCTATTGATCTGCCGGATCTGTTATATGCACCGGCGTAGATGCGGGCAGCCTCTGCATCCGCTTTACCCATAATGGTCTCCGCCTCTCTGTACGCTTCCGATTGTATCTGATTCAATTCACGTTCTTTCTCTCCGTTAATCCTTGATGCTTCCCCTTCACCTTCCGATCTGAACTTGTCTGCAATACGAATACGCTCACTCTTCATACGGTCGTAAACCCGTTCCCTGACATCCTCTACGTAGTTGATTCGTTTAAACCGAAAATCAACGATCTCGATGCCCAGGTCTTTGGTCTCCTCGTTCGCTTTTTCCTTAATGATATTCTGGATTCTATTTCTGCCTACCTTGATCAAGGTCAGTGAATCTTCAATTATCTCACTGATTAATGCCGTTGTGTCGGCCTCCCGGTTGGTGTTCCTGACAACCTCTTCGAGCGTGTGACTGGCCACCTGGTCGCGTGTCTCACTATCAATGATATCATCGAGCCTGCTATGTGCTCCCCGTTCATTGGTAAGGCGTTTATAGAACTGCAGCGGATCGGTAATGCGCCAGCGGGCATAACTGTCTACAAAGATGAATTTTTTCTCTTTAGTAGGGATCTGATTGGGATCGCCATCCCACTCCATATAGCGTTTTTCGAAGAAGTTGGTTTTCTGCACGAAAGGTGTTTTGATATGCAACCCGGGATTGGTCACGGCCTCGCCAATAGGTCTGCCGAACTGCGTTATCACAACCTGTTGTGTTTCGTTTACAACATAAATCGTTTGCGATAATACAATGATGCCCGCAATAATAATTGCTACAAGTATGATGATTCTATTATTCTTATTCATTCTGATCTCTCTTATCTGTTTCTCAATTTGAAATTGTGATGTTTAGTTCAGCTCCTTCTTAAGCAGTGGAATCATGTTGTTCCCATCCTCTGAAGTGATGATTTTATCCCCTATTTTGGGCAGAATCTCCTGTAGTGTTTCCAGATAGATCCTTCTTTTGGTTACCTCGGGTGCCCTGATGTACTCTTCGTAAAGAGCGTTAAACCTGGCCACCTCTCCCTCTGCATTGTTGACACGCTTGGTAGCGTAACCTTCAGCCTTCTGGATGGTTTCCTGCGCCTGTCCCCTGGCTCTGGGGATGACCTTGTTGTATTCCGATTTGGCCTCGTTGATTAAAGTCTCCCTCTCCTGCTGGGCTTCATTCACGGCATTAAATGCCTGTTTTACCGACTCCGGGGGGTTGATGTCCTGAAGAACAACCTGGGCGATCTCGATCCCGAGTGAATACTCCCTGGCCATCTCCTGAAGCAGTATCTTTACTTCACTGGCAATCTCCGCCCTACCTACGGTCAACACTTCGTTAACGGTACGGTCGCCTACAATCTGTCGTGTAATGGCCTCGGAGAGATCACGCAGTGTGTTGTCCGGATCACGTACCTTGAACAGGTAATTGTAGGGATTACTGACACGGTACTGAACCACCCACTGCACATTGGCGAGGTTCAGGTCACCCGTCAGCATGATGGCTTCATCTTCTGTAACTGTGCCGGTGCGACTGTATTGGGTCCTGATATTGGCCTGATCGGTACGAAAACCAAACTCCTGCTTTTTCTGTCTCTCCACCGGTACCTTGTACACCTTCTCAAGGAAGGGTATCTTCATTTTCAACCCGGGGTCAACAGTCCGGACATGCTTCCCGAAACGTGTGACCACTCCCTCTTCTTCTGTACCTATCTGGAAGAATGAACCAAATCCAACCACTAAAGCCACCACTACAGTCACCACTGACTTGTAATGCTTTTTTACATATTGTTGGATCTCCTCTCCACTGAACTCCTGATTATTCATGAACTGTTTTATTTAATTTTAATAATCGGTTAAATTACAACCAATATCATGGTTTACAATGGGTCGATCCGTTTTTTTTATCTTTCACGGAAAATTATCGAAATCGAACCTCTTCATTTGTTGGCTCTTTTGTAATTTATCACCGGGAAAGATCGGTATCTTTTCTGTTGACCGCCACGGTGATGTCCTTTTATGAGGATAATAGATTAGAGTCGGTAACAGGATAGAATTAGTATAAAATAGGACTAAAAACAAACAAATCGTTAGATTAGTTGGCCTGTTGGTTTAATTCCGTTATTTTTGCACCTTCAAAAAAGATATCGGTATGAGTGCTGTTACAAAAAAAATAAAGAGAATATGTGCTGACAGGAATATGTCGGCAGAGGAGCTGGCAGCGAGAGCAGGATTGACCGTAGAGCAGGTGAACCGAATTTGTCACAGTGATGTAATCCCCTCACTTGCCTCTCTGATAAAGATTGCGAGGGCGCTGGGCGTACGGTTGGGTACCTTCCTGGACGACAGCGAAGAGATGGGCCCGGTTGTCCATCGACACTCCTTCCCAAATGAAGAGGCAACCTTCACCAGCCACCAGACCAGCCCAAATGCCCATATGGACTTTGTCTCACTTGCAGGCAGAAAGGTGGGTCGGAACATGGAGCCTTTCCTGGTGCAAATAAAATCAGGTACAGGTAAGGAGAGCTTTTCGTCGCACGAGGGGGAGGAGTTTCTCTACGTGTTGGAGGGATCCATCACGGTTCGTTACGGACGGGAGGAGTACATCCTGCAGCAGGGCGACAGCATCTATTACGACTCCATCGTGGATCACCTGGTGAC
>CAZBFS010000103.1:0-6233 GCA_964491215.1 uncultured Proteiniphilum sp. | reverse complement strand
ACCATCCCGTTTTCAAGGATCAATCGCACCGGCTTGTATCTGTGCATAGTGCCAAAAATGTTATGTTGAATTGAACCCTTCTGATATCGGGATACAAAGATAGAAAAAAAATGCGAAACAGTACAATATTTCATCCACAATGAATCAAACATATTTGAAGCAATTGCACAAAGAAAAGTAATCGACACAAAAAAATGCATATTGCAGTTTCTAACAAAACAGGGCTTGTTTGTTACCAATCAGACAGAAACAATTGTTTTTCGAACGAATTGATCAAAGGAGAAAAAATAAAAGCAACATTTAATATTTTTAACTATCTTAAATCAATTCCGACTGTTTATATGGAACAATATCTGTTGGACCAAATGAATTGAAACTAAAAAAAATGTCAAAGCAATATGTATAAAATCGCTATTATTGGCAATTATCCTCCCCGCAAATGTGGTATTGCCACGTTCACCAAAGATTTAAATGAAGGGTTGAAAGTGAGTGGCGTAACTACAGCTGTGGTTGCGATGAATGACGGTTTAAACCGATATGATTATCCGGATGATGTGCTCTTTGAGATTGAACAGAATGTGATGGCATCCTACATCAATGCGGCGGAATACCTCAATTCTAACAATTACGATGCGGTGATCGTGCAACACGAGTTTGGCATCTTTGGTGGTCAGGATGGCATACACATCGTTCAACTGCTGAAGCGTCTGCGCATACCCGCAGTGACGACACTGCATTCCATCCTCGATGATCCAACTGAAAATCAGAGACATGTAGTCAACGAACTCGCACGCATCTCTCAGAAGCTGATCTGTATCTCACAGAAAGGGATAGACCTGCTCCAGGCGGTTTATGATGTTCCCCCATCAAAATGCTGTCACATACACCATGGTGTGCATCAATACGTAACGAAAGATGTCCAGAGCCTAAGAAAGAAGCTGGGAGTAGAGCATAAAAAGGTGTTACTCTCTTTTGGGCTGCTCTCCAGGAACAAATCGATTGAGGTGGTGATCAAGGCATTACCTGATGTGGTAAAGAGACATCCTGAAACGGTTTACATTGTGCTGGGTGCCACCCATCCCCATGTGGTGAAGCATGAGGGTGAAGATTACCGGCACATGCTCATCAGGCTCGTGAACAAGTTGAACCTGGAGAACAATGTGATCTTCATTAACCGGTTCGTCACCAACGATGAGCTTTTCAGTTACCTACAGTTGTGTGATATCTATGTGATTCCTTACATGGGTGAGAAGCAGATCTCGTCGGGTACGCTTATCTACACCATGGGAGCCGCCAAGCCCATCATCTCCACTCCCTTCTGGTATGCCAAAGAGATGCTTGCAGATGATAGAGGGTTGTTGTTCGATTTCATGAACTCTGATCAGCTGGCAACAATGATCAATGATCTTCTTTCCGATGAGAGAAAAAGAAAAACCATCGCTCTCAATGCATTCAACCTGGCCAACAAATGCTACTGGCCTCTCATTGGTAAACAGTACTATGATCTGGTAGACCTGATGATCAGGGATGAGAACATCAGGGCGCTCACCAAGCCGGCACCGGTCATCGAATCGAAATTTGCGCTTCCCCCCATCAAATTGGATCATCTGCGTGTCCTGACAGATTATACGGGTATCTTGCAACATGCCAGATTCAGTGTCCCTGACCGCTATCATGGTTATTGTACTGACGATAATGCCAGGGCGCTCATCCTGTCGGTGATGCTGGAGAACGAAGTGCAGGATGTGGATGAGGTGAACAGGCTCACCAGCATCTACCTCTCTTTTATTGATTACGCACTCGATCCCACCACGGGGAAGCTGAGAAACTGTATGAACTATGAAAGACGATGGCTGGAACAGGAAGGGTCGGAAGATTGTTTAGGCAGGACAATATGGGCCCTGGGATACACTTCTGCCTACACCGTTGTCAGCAATTTCCATCATCACGCCAACTTCCTCTTCAAGAGAGTAGTGTCACAGCTGGATCGGTTGACGCATCCGCGAGCGCTCTCCTATGCCATCCTGGGACTGGCTCATCACGCCAAAGCGCACGGTGAGGCGGCAGTCATTGAGAGCCTGAATCACTGTTCAAAGAAACTATATGCACTGTTTGATCAAACGATTGATAAAGAATGGCTTTGGTTCGATGACAAGGTGAGTTATGCCAACAGCCGCATTCCCCAAGCCATGATCCATGCAGGCATCCTGTTAAAGGATGTGCGGCTGCTTCACCGGGGGTTGAAGGTCCTGGACTGGCTCATTGATCAACAATTCCGTAATGGTCACTTCTCACCTATCGGTAACAAGGGCTGGCTCACCCCACAAGGGAAGGCACCCTTCGATCAGCAACCGCTTGAAGCAAACGGCATGATCGAGGCCTGTCTTCAGGCAGAGGAGCATGTGAAAGATGGCACCTATGCCGACTATGCACTGAAAGCCTTTTACTGGTTCACCGGGGAGAACGACTGCGCTAAACCACTCTATGATTTCGCCACGGGTGGCTGTCACGACGGCCTTCACCCGGGAGGTGTGAACCTGAACCAGGGGGCAGAGTCGACCCTCTCATGGCTTATGTCACTGATGAGCATCTCTTTCTATTTACGTAACAAAAACAGTTTAATGGTATGATACAAATGCAACGCCACCCCATTAAGATTTACCCCTCTTCACGACGAACACTGATCCGTCCCTTTATACCGATGCGCAAAACACAGGTCGATCACATCCTGCTCAGAGCATTCGCCATCAACAGTGATGAACGGATGCGCATTCTCGAAAGCATCTATGAGAGGATAGAGGTGCCGCCTGAGATCATCCGACAGATCTTCATGAAGCATTACGCTCTCATAGAGCACCGCATCCCTACAAATATGAAGCTGACCGACGATGATAAACGATTCATCGGTTCCTTCTTCACGCAGCAATATGCATTGGAATCTACCGCGCTCTTCAATCCTTCCATCGTGCCACATCCCGTACAGGACAGAGAGGGTGTGCTACGGTTTATCATCAGCCTCAGAGCTATCGGTGAAGGACACATCTCCTCCATCACCTTCATGGAGGGAGAGATCGATGCCGATTGCAAAATCACGGTCGCTGATAATTCACCCGTTATTTACGAGCCGGAGCGGACCCAGCATTATTACGAGAAGAAGCAGTTTACAAAGAAAGCACATGAGCTGGGAATCCTGACCAGTTTGAACAGACCGTTGATTGATGGTATGCCAGACGAGTTTTCCTATGAGGAACTCTCAAAAGTGATCAGCAAAGCATTCAAGGAGAATATTACCGTCACAACGGAAGAGCTTGAGGCCTCAATGAACAACATCCGGTCACTGGCACTATCCAACTTCTCGCTTGATTTCCCCACAGATAACATTTCCGAGCGCGCTATCTACCCGGCATCACCCTCGCAGAGCAACGGGCTGGAGGATGCCCGCTTTGTACGGTTCACGCAGGATGACCAGAGTGTGATCTACTATGCGACCTTCACGGCCTACAATGGTAAGACCATCATGCCTGAGATGTTGGAGACAGTAGATTTCAAACAGTTCCGCATCTCTACGCTCAACGGGCCGGCAGTAAGCAACAAGGGGATGGCCCTTTTTCCGAGGAAGATTGACGGCTGTTACATGATGCTGGGGCGTCAGGACAACGAATCGCTTTACATCATGAAATCGGACAATCTCTATTTCTGGTATGATTATCAGCCGTTGCTGAAACCGACTTACGAGTGGGAGCTGATACAGATAGGCAACTGCGGCTCACCCATGGAGATCGATGAGGGGTGGCTGGTGATCACGCATGGTGTGGGACCCGTCAGGACCTACTCGCTGGGAGCGCTGCTGCTCGACAAGGATGATCCGCTGAAAGTGATCGGTCGACTGAAAGAGCCCCTGTTATCTCCTACCAAGGAGGAGAGCTCGGGTTATGTACCCAATGTGATCTACACCTGTGGTGCGATGGTTGTGAACCGCACGTTGATATTGCCCTATGCCATCGGCGATGTGGTGACCACCTTTGCCACAATCAGCGTGGATGATTTACTTGAGGAAATGAGAAATGAGTAACATGAAAATTGCAATGCTCTCCCCCATCGCCTGGCGTACACCTCCGGTGCATTACGGTCCCTGGGAGCTGGTCACCTCTCTGTTGACAGAGGAGCTGGTCCGAAACGGGGTAGATGTAACCCTATTTGCTACAGCTGACTCAATCACTGCTGCCACACTCAGATCAGTCTCTCCCGGGGGGTATGAAGAGGATCGGACCATCGATGCCAAGGTGTGGGAGTGTTTGCATATAGCAAACTGTTTCGATCATGCTGATGAGTTTGACCTCATCCACAACCAGTTCGATTTCCTGCCTTTAACTTACGCGGGGCTAACGGAGACACCTGTCGTAACCACCATCCACGGCTTCTCATCGCCACGGATCATGCCGGTCTACAGGAAGTATAATCACCGCACTCACTATGTGTCGATCAGTGATGCAGACAGATCACCCGAGCTGGATTACATCGCCACCATTCACCACGGTATTGACACCGACAAGTTCACCTATAATTCCGAACCTACGGGTGACTATATGCTCTATTATGGGCGTATTCATCCCGACAAGGGAACAAAAGAGGCAGTGGAGATAGCAATGGCACTGGATATGCACCTTATCATTGCAGGGATCATTCAGGATGAGGAATACTTCAACACCCATGTGAAACCCTTTTTAAAAGCGGGTAGGATCGAGTATATAGGCAGTGTGGGTGACGACAGGCGGGATGCTTTGCTAGGCAACGCCCGACTGCTGGTGCATCCCATCAGTTTCGCTGAGCCTTTCGGCCTCTCCGTTGTGGAGGCGATGGCATGTGGTACACCGGTAGTAGCTTTTAACAAGGGTAGCATGCCGGAGCTGATCAGCGATGGAGCAACAGGCATCCTTGTGGAGAACAAGGTGGAAGCCATCGAGAAAATCAAAATGATAGACTCTATCGACCGTCGGAACTGCCGGAAGCATGTGGAGAGACACTTCAGCAAAGAGATTATGGCAAAGCGGTATATTGATGTTTACAGGCAGATCATAGAAAGGTAAGGGGATGCCTCTTTGCCTGCTTTCATTTTGGGGCCTATTGATCATCTGTCGTGTTCTCCTTGCTGAATCCGAGGATCCAGAGTACCGTGCCCACGATGATCACCACGATGGTGATGATGGGGAAGAATCCGAGCAGGTACTCCCACCCCATCAGGTATCCAAACAGCATGAAACAGGCAGCGATTGCCGTCCCTGCCAGTGCAGCCAGCAGTCGCGCCCTGTTTTTTTTGAGTCGTGCCATAACCAACAATAGTTTTTTTATTTCCGGAAGTCAAATATAGTCCATTTTTCCAAATATCACATGCTGTATCCGGGCAAAAAAGCAGGAGTGAGCAGTTTTAATTAAATGCAATTTCATGCAATTATTTCCCGGAAAGCGTTCATTTCGATAAAGAAGATTAACTTTGCAGATAACAGGATACAGATCATTAATTCATGCGCATATGAAAAACAGAATCATTGAGGCAGCGATCATCGCTGTGGGAATAACCCTGCTGGGCTACATGATCCGCTCAGGTATAGACAGCTTCAAGGAGCGAGACCGCGTGGTAAGCGTGAAAGGGCTTGCAGAGATGGAGCTGCCGGCCGACAAGGTGGTATGGCCACTGATGTATAAAGATATCGGTAACGATCTGCTCTCGCTCTACAACAACATTCAAACGAAGAACAACACCATTGTCACCTTTCTGAAATCAAACGGCATCACCGGGGAGGAGATCAGCGTGACACCGCCGGAGATCATCGACATGGAGGCAGAACGTTATTCAGCCCAGGCACCGCAATACCGTTACAATGCCACCTCGGTGATCACTGTCAGCTCGACCGATGTGGAGAAGGTACGCAAACTGATAGCCGAGCAGACCGAGCTGTTAAAGCAGGGTGTGGCCATCACCGGTGGGGATTATCGCTACAGCATCCTCTACGAGTTCACCGGTTTGAATGAGATCAAGCCGGGGATGATTGAGGAGGCTACCAAAAATGCACGTATGGCAGCTGAGAAGTTTGCAGTTGACTCGGGCAGCAAGCTGGGCAAGATACGTGACGCTTCACAGGGGCAGTTCACCATCACCGACCGTGATGCCAACACCCCCTACATCAAGAACGTGCGGGTGGTGACCACCGTGAATTATTACCTGAGAAACTAAA
>CAZBFS010000102.1:0-6264 GCA_964491215.1 uncultured Proteiniphilum sp. | reverse complement strand
GATCACCGACAACTGGGGCATCCTGGAGGTGGTAAGCGGTGGTGCACTGATGAGTCCCGCCTGGAATAAGGTAACCCTCCCTCCCCCCCTTCAGGTAACGGACTCCCTGGCTGCGGGAGAGGGGTGGAAACTGAAAATCAGCGATGGGTGGAAACTGGAAAGGAAAGAGCATCACTATACCATTACGAAATAACAGATGGAAACGTTACGCGATTTTATTGAGTATGAGATCATCCGCATCGGAGAGTACTCCTTTACCAACAGCAAGATCATCACCGTAGCATTGGCCATACTGGTCACCATGGGCATTCTTTCAGTGATCAAAAAGCTGTTGTTCCGCAAGAAGATCGAGAAGCGCTACGACAGGGGCAATCTCTACTCCCTCTTTAAGATCATCAAATACTTTGTCTGGATCGTCGCAATCCTGATCATACTGGAGGAACTGGGGTTGAAGCTGAATGCACTCCTGGCCGGGTCAGCTGCATTGCTGGTGGGTATTGGTCTGGGGCTTCAGAACACCTTCAACAATTTTATCTCGGGCATCATCCTGCTTTTTGAGGGATCAATCCACGTGGGGGATGAGCTGGAGATAGATAATGACGTAGTACAGATAGAGAAGATCAGCCTGCGCACATCAAAGGCTATCAACCGCGACTATATCTCCATCATCATCCCCAACTCGATCATCACCTCCAACAAGGTGGTTAACTGGAGCAACCAGGACCGTAAAACACGGTTTCGCATCGAGAACGTGAAATCGGATATCAGGAAGATCATCAACGAGAAGTTCATTGAGCACAAGATTTCCATCCCCTTCCCGCAGGTCGACCTGCACTTTGTCTCAGACAAGACCGGTTACTTTAACCGGAAAGGGGGTACGAAGGTCTATGAGGGTATCAACGAGTGATGCAACTACAACTAAACATTCTCAGGAAGGGATATAGTAGAGCGGCGATTCCGGTCCCAGTGGTAGCTTCAAGATGATCCAGACGATCAGCAGCAGCACCCACCCGATGAAGAAGGCTATGGAATAGGGCAGCATGTTGGCCATTATGGTGCCGAAGCCGGCATCTTTCTGGTACTTCTGAAAATAGACAATTATCAAGGCGAAGAAACTCATCATCGGCGAGATGATATTGGTGATGCTGTCCCCCACCCTGAATACCGCCTGCGACAGCTCGGGAGAGTAACCCAACAGCATGAAGATAGGGATGAAGATGGGTCCCATGATAGCCCACTTTGCCGAGGCGCTCCCCATGAAGAGGTTGATAAAACCGGAGAATAGGATAAAAAGGATCACAAGAGGAATCAGTCCGATGTTCAGGCTATGCAGGATATCCGCCCCGTTGATTGCCAGCAGCACTCCCAGGTTACTCCACTGAAACCAGGCAACAAACTGGGCGGCGAAGAAGACCAGTACCAGGAAAGATACCAGCGACCTGAAGCTGCTGCTCATGCCGTCGATCACATCGCCTGATTTCTTGAAGGCACCTACAGTGTAACCATAGACGACACCCAGTGATGAAGCACTCAGAAAGAGAAAAGCGATGAACCCTTTCAGTAGTGGTGAGTGTAGGATGGTACCATCAGCACCTCTCAACAGACCATTCTGCGGCAGGATGCCCGCCAGGATAATCACTCCCCAGACAACTGCTGCGATGCCGGTATTGCGCAACCCTCTCCTTTCCGCATCGGTGAGAGGCATGATCTCCTCCGGGGCTACCTCACCCCGGTATTTACCCAATCGCGGTTCTACCCACCGATTGGTGACCCAGGCGCCAAGGAAGGTGATTAAAAAGGTGGAGACAGCCATGAAGTAGTAGTTGGCAGTCGGCATCACATAATAGTCCGGGTCAATGATATTGGCAGCCTCGGTGGAAAGGCCCGCCAGCAGCGGGTCGATGGTGCCGATCAGCAGGTTGGCGCTGAAACCGCCGCTCACACCGGCAAAGGCGGCGGCCATGCCGGCGATGGGATGTCGGCCCAGCGAGTGGAAAATGGTACCTGCCAACGGGATGATCAAGATATAGCCGATATCGGAAGCCATGTTCGACAACACCCCGGTGAAGACCACCATCAGGGTGATGATACTGCGAGGTGCTTTCACCAGGAGTGCTTTCACTCCAGTACTGATCAGCCCGCTGCTCTCAGCCACTCCGATACCCAACAAGGCTACCATCACGATACCCAATGGGGCGAATCCGGTGTAGCTGTCGATCATCTCCAGCAGGATCCGGTGCAACCCGTGGCGCGAGAGCAGGTTCACCACATCCACGCTCTCACCCGTTCCGGGATGTATACCGGACCATCCAAGCCATGACCCGATCCCGGATACAGCCAGGGTGATCAGGGCAAATGTAGCGAACAGGATAGCCGGGTGCGGCAGCGCATTACCGCCTTTCTCGATAAAACCGATGAACCCTTTTTTCGGGGCAGAAACCGGGATATTACTCATTTATCATTCGTTTTGAGAGAAGGCATTTTCAGCCAAAAACAGCACTCGTAACAATCGAATTACCGGTTTGGTTCATCCCTCCTATCACAAAAACCTCCGTTTTGCATTAATTTGAGAATAATCATATTACTTTTGTGTCTAAACCGATCATGCCATGCCAAGCATTCGTAGCAAACTGATCATCGGATTGATCAAGAAAAGGCATCTGTTCTCCTTCAGACTTAACCCTGAGGTGGTGGACGAGCACTTCTCAGTGGATGCGTTCAGAGAGCAACTGGACCGTTCATCAGCTAAAGTGAAACAACCAAAAACAGTATCATCACAGATCACCTCCGTTGGCGGTTTACAAGCGGAGTGGATTATCCCTCAACAACCCATCAAGGACAAAATGCTGCTCTACATTCATGGTGGAGGTTTTATCTCCGGCTCCACCCTCACCCACCGCATGCATGTAGCCAAGTTCGCTGAGCGGTGCCGGATGCGTTCACTTCTCTTCGACTACCGATTGGCACCTGAACACCCTTTCCCGGCAGCATTGGAGGATTGCACAACGGCCTACAAGGGAGTGATTGACCGCGGTTATAAGCCTGAAGATATCATTGTGGGGGGTGAGTCGGCTGGTGCCACACTCACCTTGTCTCTGCTACTTGCACTGAAAGAAGAGGGTATCCCGCTCCCCAGGGCGGCTTTCTCAATATCTCCCGTCACGGACCTGAGCTGTAGTGCGAAATCATTTGAGTACAACGCAAAAAATGATGTCGCTCCCATGGGGTCATGGACAGTGTGGACCAATCTATACATTGCCGGCAACGATACCAAAAATCCGTTGTTATCACCTCTGTTTGGCAATTACGAAGGTATTCCACCGTTGTATATCTGCGTGGGTACGCATGAGATACATTTTGATGACTGTGTGAATGTGGCCGCTGTTGCTGCCGAACATGGAGTAGAAGTGACCTTGAGCAAATGGGACGGGATGGTGCATGCTTTTCCCTTGCTTACCCCTCTCTTCCCTGAAGCTAAAAAGGCGTTCGCTGAGATTTGTGATTTTATCATATATCATTCAAAAATAGGGAGTCTTTCTAAAAATTTATACACCATGAATGGAGTTACCAAAAACAGATTGAGAAAGTGGGCGATCCTATTTATCGTATGGGGCTGGTTGTTGCTCTTGGGCTCACTGATGGCATATGTTGAAAGGAGTATGACCTATTCATTCCTGCTGGAGGATATCATGAACATCCTGCAGATTGCGCTGCCCGTGATTGCAATTGCATTTACAATTTATTTTTTGATTGAACAGAGAAAGGATAAAAGGGGGAAAAGGTTGAGAATCTCATTGATATCCCTGTGGATTGCACTGGTAGTGAGCATGGTGATCGTAAACCTGATCCAGCAAAATGTATTACACGAGATTAACTTTGAGCTGCAACACCCTCTCTTCATGGTTTTAACCGCATTCGCGATTATGATGACAGCTCTCCTATTACGTTACCGGTTCATGATCATTGGTGGCGTGCTGTTTGGGTTGTCTGCCCTGGCAGCATCCTACCTGAATCTGCCGGAACAACTACTGGTGGAGTCTCTGGCATGGCTGATCGCTTTTATTATTCCAGGACATCTGCTATATGGAAGAGGTAAAAAATTCAATAAACCCAACGAACGTAAAACAGTTCACTAATTCATCTTTCATGAACAGAGACAGGATCATCACCGAGATTGCCCATACGAACAACCTGAAAAATATCGATATCATCTGTTACACCGACTGGATCATCAACCTGTGAGCGGCTCAATTGTCCCATGGCACCATAAATCTTATTATTGCACAGTTCAGCAATAATTCGTACTATTGCATCATTAAACGATAAATTGATTATGATAGCCGTTCTGAAAGGAGGTATTATTGCTTCAAGAAAACTGAAGGAGCAGGATAAATGGCTGGTACCCCTTCAATCGCTATTGAACGGGTGAGGTAAAACACCGAAACAGGGGGAGGTGGTATGAAGTGACTTTTTCTAGGTAGAGATCAGCAACCCGGAGGAAGCCCTTCAAAAAGCATTGATGATCAAGGCACTGATCAAGAATATCGAACCAGTGGATAAGAAGAAGTCAAGTACCATTGATGTACGAATGGCTATTGGCATTGGGGAGAAGACCTAGTCCGGAAAAAGGATCTTGGAAAGCAATGGCCCCGCGTTTGTGTACGCAGGGGAACAGTTCAGCTCACTGAAAAAAGAGAAGAACACCATGGCTGTAAAAACACCATGGCAGGAGTTCGATCAGGAGATTAATCTTTATCTTAAGCTGGTCGGCACATTTATGAACAGGTGGTCCATTTCATCTGCCGAGCTGATGGGAATTATTTTACGTGATCCTGACATCACGCAGGAGGAGACAGGCAAAATGCTGGGAATCAAGCAGAGCGGTGTGAACGGCAGATGGAACAATCCATTTGTGCATTCATTCTTTTGGTTGCAAGCCTGCCGGTACTTCAGGCACATTCAAGCGATTCGAAATACGAAAACAGGATTGCCATCTCCTTTTCATCGTTTGGTGACAACTTCGTATACTACAGTGAAGATTTGGCTGGCGCAGCAAGTTACGACGGCGATTACTTCTTTGCTGTCGGCATCCATTATCTTCATCCCCTGAACCGTTGAAGAAAAAGACCATCTGAGTTTGCAATCAGGCTCTTTATGCATTCACTAACTATTGAATTGAAATGATCAAATCAGTTCTGATCGTCGGCCTGGGAGGTTTTATCGGTACGGCACTCCGCTACCTGGTATCCCGTTATTTTCAGCTGCACATGGCAACGCTCTTTCCCTGGGGCACCTTCACCGTGAACATCCTGGGTAGTTTCCTCATCGGTATCCTCTACGGACTCTCGGAGAGGGGGAACCTGCTCACCCCAGAGTGGAGAATCTTCCTCACCGTAGGTCTCTGCGGCGGTTTCACCACCTTCTCCACCTTCTCCAACGATGCCTTTATCCTTTTACAGAGCGGCGAGTTCCTGCGGTTTGCCACCTACTCGGGGCTCAGTTTCTTCTTGGGACTCACCGCAGTCTTCGTGGGACGCCTCATCATCAAAGCAATCTGATATGGAAAAGAATCAAACGGCAATGGTTTTACGCATCTACCTGAGCAGTACTGACAGATGTAAGGAGGGGTTACTCTATGAGCATATCGTCTTCATGGCGAAGGAAGAGGGCCTCTCGGGTGCGACTGTACTGAAAGGGATCCTGGGATATGGATCCAGCTCGACAATCCACTCCTACAAGTTCTGGGAGCTGGGTGAGAAGCTGCCGGTGGTGATAGAGATCATCGACAAGGAGGAAGAAGTTAAACAGTTCTTTGAGTTGATCAAGCCCCTCCTTAATTCGGTTCGTTATGGTTGTCTGGTCACAGTTGAAAAAAACCATATTCTCCTGCAAAAGACAGGAATAAATAATGTCTCAGACTGATTAGCTTCCCTAAAAGCAAAAACACCAACCGGTATAACCGATTGGTGCTTTACTTCATTCACCTGTTATTATATCAGCGTCTCTTTTTGATGGCCGCATAAATGAACAGCACGATCAATGACCCGCCGATAGCCAGCAGAAGAGTCCTGATGCTAAATTCATCCACTTCACCCCATCCGAAGAAGGAACCAATCCAGCCACCGAGGAATGCACCCACGATACCAATCAGGATGGTTACCAGCCAGCCACCGGGATCCTTGCCCGGACGAATTGCCTTCGCGATAGCGCCGGCAATGAGACCCAATAAAATCCAAGATAAAATTCCCATAACAATGATATTTT
>CAZBFS010000101.1:649-6330 GCA_964491215.1 uncultured Proteiniphilum sp. | reverse complement strand
TCATTGTTAACCTTAAATCTAATACCATGAAAAACACGTTGCAAATGTACACGCATCCCGGCACTTCTCCAAAGATTATGGGGAGAAATCTTTTCTTTTTAAATTAATTTAGTATTTTATCCCCACCAGCGCAACAATCTACCCTGTTGTTTGCGTTTGTTTGCATATTTTGAGGAGTGTGGAGTGGTTGTTTTTTGCCGGTCGTGGCTCAGTCGTAAATTCTGTTGGCAAAAAAATTGAGCAGGCTCCAATTGAGGCGATACCAGCGTCTGGTAGCCTGCTGCTTACCACCGAACTGGAGCAGGAAATGTGATCGGCCGCTGTTCTTGTTGAGGAAACCTACATCCATGAAATCGAAATAGAGAAAGCCCTCATCTTCCGACTGTTTCATGGCATTGTATAGGGTGAAGATGGTAGGATAGAGCAGCTTGTACCGTTTCGATTTGCCCCAGTAATAGAGGCAGTAGACACAGTTTTTCTTCTCGAAGCCAAGGATTGCTCCGCCGATGATTTTACCCTGGTAACGGGTGAGCAGTATCTTTCCCTTTCCTTTTTTCACGTAGTGATGAAAGAAGTTCTCGAAATAGGTATAGGGCGGAAAACGACGACTGATCTTCTTCTGGTTGGTATCCCTGATCAGCCGGTAAATTTCAGGGAGATCATTGTCCGACAGCAGCTCCTCCATTCGCACCCCTTTTTTCAATGCCTTGTTCACCTGGTTCTTACGTGAAGGGAAGAGCTGACCCCAGATCTTCCTTCTGCGTTGCAGCGAGTTGCGTATGTTGATCCATTTCACCGAAAAGAAATGATTCTCGCGGAATCCCTTGTACCCGAAGATGGCATTGCCCAGGTTCTCGTAACGGATGAGAAACACCTTGTGTTTCACCTCCTGCACCAGGCTGGTGATCAGCAACTCAAACAGCTCTATCTGTGGCAGGTCCTTTCCGAAAAAAGAAGGTGATTGGGAGATGATGCAACGTCTGAAAAGCGAATGACGTAACAAACGGTTTTTTCTGACGAGGATAGCGAAGAGTGCAGCAACAGGCTTCTCTTCGTCGAAAGCAACCAACATAAAGGGTTTGTAAGCGGGGATATGCTCATACCAGTCGAAAGAGGAGGGGTAATGGAAGAAGTTAACCTCTTCGATCGGCGGCAGATCCTCTTTGCGATAGTATGTTTTTATGCTGAAAGCCATGCTGATGGATGGTGGATGATCACATTTTTGACAAATATAGTAAAAAAAGATTTGAGAACCGTTCAGAACGGCTTCACAGCCCCCTTTTTTTACCACTGATGGTGTCAGGAATCTCTTTTTTCAGTAGAACTGAACAGCCGGAGGTTATCCTCCGGCTGTCAGTTTTTCCAGCACCTTGAAAACGATGGGACAGGTCTCTGCATTCTTCACCGACAAGGCGAAGATCTGATAAAACTTCTTTCTATCAGTATGCGGGTATTCATGACATGCCCGGGGTCTGTTCTCATAGATGGAACAGTAGTTGTCGTCGCCCAGAAAAGGGCAGGGCATGGTGCGGAAAACCCGATCGCCATCTTCATCGGTACGGAGATAACGCTCGATAACCGCTGAGGGCTTGATACGCAGTGATTTGCCAATACGGTCCACATCGTCGGGCAGGATCATCGGTCCCAGTGAACGGCAGCAATTGCCGCAAGCCAGGCAATCGGTCTCATCCTCTGCGTCGAGATGCAGCTGCAAGATCTCCCGGTCCATCTTCATAAGACGCCGTTTATTCTTCCCATACCATTTCTCCCATACCGGCTTTCTCAGTGCAGCTTCTTTGGGCAGATCGGTGACATTCATTTTTTTTCTGCAAAAGTAAACTCTTTTGTGGCCAATTCGGCAGCTGTTCCTGTTTTATTTTGTAAATTTGTGACAGAAGCTGGCAGATCAATCAGACACATCAGTCAAATTAAATATTTATGGCAAAGAAAATTCTTGTAACAGGGGGAACGGGTTACATCGGTTCCCATACCGTTGTTGAGCTACAACAGGCAGGCTACGAAGTGGTCATCATCGATAATCTCTCCAACTCGAATGCCGACGTACTGGAAGGTATCATCCGCATCACAGGTATCCGCCCGCTCTTCGACAAGCTCGATTGTACCGACATGGATGCACTGAAGGCATTGTTCAGAAAACACACTTTCGACGGCATCATTCATTTCGCTGCCAGCAAGGCTGTGGGAGAGTCGGTGCAGAAGCCGCTGCTTTATTACCACAATAACCTGGTGTCACTCATCAACCTGCTTCAACTGATGCCTGAGCATGATGTGAAAGGCATTGTCTTCTCCTCCTCCTGTACCGTATATGGAGAGCCCGACAGCAATCCTATCGACGAGAATGCTCCCATCAAGCCGGCAGCATCACCTTACGGAAACACCAAACAGATCAATGAGGAGATCATTCAGGACTTCATCCACTCGGGAGCACCAGTTAAAAGCATTATACTGCGTTATTTCAATCCGATTGGTGCCCATCCCTCTGGCGAGATTGGAGAGCTACCGCTGGGGGTACCACAAAACCTGGTGCCATACATCACGCAGACCGGCATCGGCATACGTCAGCAGCTCAGTGTCTTCGGTAACGATTATAACACTCCCGACGGCTCCTGTATCCGCGATTTTATCAATGTAGTAGATCTGGCCAAGGCACACGTCAAAGCCATTGAGCGGATGCTTGAGGATCAGTCGGATGAGGCGGTGGAGATTTTCAACCTGGGTACAGGTACCGGCCTCTCAGTGTTGGAACTGATCGCTCTCTTCGAGAAGGTATCCGGGAAACCGCTTAACCATCAGATCGTGGGACGTCGTGAAGGAGATATTGAACAGATATGGGCACAGCCAGATAGAGCAAACAGCGTGTTGGGATGGAAAGCAGAGGTGTCGGTAGAAGAGACTATGGCATCAGCCTGGAAGTGGCAGCAGCGATTGCGTGAAAAAGGTGTGATGTAACAACAGTCATGTTGAGTACCACACAAAAAAGGTCCGGAATATTTGTCCCGGACCTTTTTTGTGTGTATGCCTTCCGGCTGATTGCTCAGAAGTAATATTCTATCACAAGGTAGTACTCCTCATCACCTTTGTGAGTTTTTCCTATTTCTATCTTATTCTCCCTGGCCAGCCAGCCTATGGCAGTGTAAATCTCTTTTTCTGTCAAACCGGATGCCTCGCGCAGGTTGGTGATGTTCCATTTTTGGTTGTTGTTCAACAGGTTCCAGATGATGCCTGCATTGGTGCCGATCAGTTTTTTGTTCATAATGATACCTCTTATTGGTGTGGTTTTTGTTAGTTCTACACGCTTGCTGATGGGGATTCTCATCCTGTTTCATTGAAACACCTGATCTCAGAAGTTTGTTCGCAAGAGAAGAGGGAAAAATAGCAGTTAAGTTAAAAAAAGGATCATGTAGAGGTAAGCAGCCGGTATGGCTACCAGCAGGCTGTCTATACGGTCCATTATGCCACCATGACCCGGGATAAGGGTTCCTGCATCTTTTACCGAGCAAGTGCGCTTGATGAGTGACTCGAAGAGATCGCCCACCGTGCCAAAGAGGGCTACCACAAGTGCAAAGCCCATCCAGTGGAGTGATGAGAATTCCGGGAAGAAGCGGGCGAAGAGGAGCGATGAGAGCATTGTGAACAAGATACCTGCGATGAATCCCTCTACCGACTTTTTGGGAGAGATATGAAGGATGAGCTTGTGCTTTCCGATAAGCGATCCAATGAAATAGGCAGCCGTATCATTCACCCAGATAAAGACAAAGAGAGCCAGCAAGGGTGACCAGTCGTACACTCCTGAGGTCATGTTGTGCTGATAAGAATAGGAGAGCACCATCAGCAGACTCAGAGGCATGGTGATGTACATCTGGCCGAATACTGAGTAGATGATGCCGTGCAGGATATCCTGCCGCCTGATAAGGATGGCCGAAGCAAAGAGGATGAGCAGGTATGTCAATATGAACACCGGCAATGCAATAAAGGTGATCCCTTCAAGGAAGAGATAAACCGAGAGAAAGAGAAGCAGGCCATGTGAGATGTTAAAGATCTTGCTGATGGCATGCGAGGTGTCTTTCTCTACCATTCGGTAGAACTCAAACAGACCCATGGCGAGGATGATTCCGAAGACGCCCAGGAAGGAATAGCTTCCCCCCAGAATTCCCAGGAGGATCACCAGGATATAGATGATACCTGCCCCGGCACGTGTTAGTAAGTTTTTCAGATTCAATTCACCAGTGATTTAAAAGAACGGATAAAGATAGTTTTTTTATGGATACGAGTCAGATGCCATCCCGTATCAATTGCTTTTATGCTTCGTCAGTGGCGGATGACTCTGTTTCATCTGTCCCGCTGGTTTCTTCCTCATCCAGGTCGATCTGGTTTTCCATCAGGATGTTATACCAGGAGATGATCTTTTTCACATCAGAAGCATAGACACTCTCGCGGTTGTAATCGGGGAGCACCTCTCTCAGATAGGCAAACAGCTCGTTACCCGATGCCTTGCTGCCCACCGATGCCTTGCCGCCGTTCTCTTTCTCCTTCATTCGTTTCAGCACCTCCCGCAGGGGTGTGTCGCCATCGTTGGTATAGATGGAGACATCACTCAGCGCCACCACTTTCTCATGTACATAAACAGGGAGTCGTTTGCCGTTGCCGACGTACTCAACGATGTTCAGATTCTTTCCGGTGGAAATGAGCTTGTAGAGACCGGGACGGCCGGTAACCGATAATATCTTGGATAACATAGTAGTATAATTTGCGATTGAATTTTAGATTTGTTTTTTCAAGGTGCAAAAGTACGCAGACTCTCCCATATTCGCAACTTTTAAGGCGAAATGTACTGTTTTTTCGATCAGCGGTGCGGCAGACAGCAAAAAAAAGGCTACTTTAGCAGGTATAATCACCAGAAAACAAACAATAAAATGTACCGATTGATGACGATGTTCACGCTTGCAGCCACGCTGTTTGTCTCCTGTACCGGCAATCGTTCAGGAAACCGTACAACAGATGAAACGACAGCGGCTATGGATTCAGTTTTTACGGAAAGCAGCAATTCGCTCTTCCTTGCTGTGGGAACCTATACCAGCGATGAGGGCAGCAGGGGCATTTACCTCTATCGTTTCGATACCCTCACCGGTGAGAGTGACTCGGCAGGTATGGTTGAAGTGACCAATCCCTCCTATCTTACCTTCAGTCCCGATGAACAATACCTCTATGCCGTAGGAGAGAACAACGAGCAACTGAGTGCTGTGCACGCATTCTCTTTTGACAAGAGAAGCGTCACATTGCAGCAGATCAACTCGCAGGAGACGAAGGGTAAAGGGCCCTGCTACATCACCATTGATGCGAGGGGGCGCAACGTGCACACCGCCAATTATGGTGGTGGAAGCATCTCCTCCTTTCAGGTGAACGATGATGGCAGCCTCTCGCCGGCACTCTCAGTGATTCGTTTCAGCGGATCGGGTCCCGACAGCGTGCGGCAGCGGCAGCCACACCTGCACAGCGTGGACTATTCTCCCGACGCTCTCTCTCTTTTTGCCGCCGACCTGGGGAGGGACAAGCTTTACCGTTTCAGCGTGCAGGATACACCTTTTAAGGGCCAACCGGTGATTCAGGAGAGCAGCATGACCGAGATTGATACACCCCCCGGCACCGGTCCACGTCATTTT
>CAZBFS010000101.1:0-639 GCA_964491215.1 uncultured Proteiniphilum sp. | reverse complement strand
CACCCCGATGGCGGCAGGTTCTTCTATCTGCTGGGTGAGTTGTCGGGTGAGGTGGTGGTTTATGAACATCACCAGGGTGAGCTGGTGCAGAAGCAGGTGATCCAAGCCGATACGGTGGGTGCACGCGGAAGTGCCGATATCCATGTCTCACCCGACGGCCGTTACCTGTATGCTTCCAACCGTTTGCAAGCCGACGGTATTGCTATCTTCGCGATCGATCAGGATGAGGGAACGCTCACCAAAGTGGGGTATCAACCCACCGCCCGACATCCGCGTAACTTCGTGATCACGCCCAACGGGAAGTACCTGCTGGTGGCCAGCAGGGATGAAAACAGGATTCAGGTTTTTTCTGTGGATGAAGCCAGCGGTCTGCTCACCGACACCAGGCAGGATATCCTGCTTAGTAAGCCGGTGTGTCTGAAGTTTGCATCGACAGAGTGATAGCTGGTTGTTATGTCATTTTCACAGTTCGCCCAGCTGTGCAATCTCAGTGATATTGTAGGGAGTGGATTGATATACGAAGTAGTTCAGCCAGTTGATGTATAGCAGGTTGGCGTGTGACCTCCACTGCACCAGTGGTGGTTGTGACGGATCATTGTTCCGGTAGTAATTGAGTGGGATCAACACGGAGTCTATACC
>CAZBFS010000100.1:0-6343 GCA_964491215.1 uncultured Proteiniphilum sp. | reverse complement strand
ATGATAATGCAGAGGCTTTTTGTCATAGTTTTGTCCGTCACCACGCCTATCGTAGCAATTGAGTTGTACCTGGTTGAACCATAGAATGAGCGTATGAACAGCCTCCTAAACAAAGAATATCAATAAATGACTTTTACTGCAAAGCAAATAGCCGACTTCCTGCACGGAGAAGTAATCGGCGATCCGAACGTGGCCGTATCCTCTTTTTCCAAGATAGAAGAAGGTAGACCGGGAACACTCTCATTTCTGGGAAACCCCAAGTATACTCCATTTATATACGAGACTGCTGCCGACATCGTGTTGGTGAACAATGATTTCCTGTCAGAGAAACCCATCAAGGCAACATTGATAAAAGTACCCAATGCATATGCTGCCTTGGCCTCTCTGATGGCGATAGTGGAACAGCAGAAACCGATAAAAGAGGGGGTAGCTTCACAGGGATTTGTATCACCTACCGCAATCCTGGGAGAGCAGATATACGTGGGAGAGTTCGCCTACGTAGGTGAACAGGCACGGATCGGCAACAATTGCAAGATCTACCCCCAGGTTTATGTGGGAGACAATGTGCAACTGGGCGACAATTGTACCCTCTATCCCGGGGTGAAGATCTATCACGATTGTGTGATCGGCAATAACTGTATAATCCACGCCGGCGCCGTGATCGGAGCCGACGGCTTCGGATTCAGCAAGCAGGAGGAGATCTACCGGAAGATACCGCAGATGGGCAACGTGATCATTGAGGATGATGTGGAGGTAGGTGCCAACACCACCATCGACCGGGCCGTGATGGGTTCAACCATCATTCGTCGCGGTGTGAAACTGGATAACCTGATACAGATCGCCCACAACTGTGAGGTGGGTGAGAACACGGTGATGGCTGCCCAGGTAGGCATCGCCGGATCCACAAAGATTGAAGAGAGCTGCGTGCTGGGCGGACAGGTAGGTATCGGGGGGCACATCACCATCGGTAAGAAAAGCCAGATAGGTGCCCAGGCGGGCATCATCAGCAACACAAAAGAGGGATCGGAGCTGATGGGATCACCCGCATTCCCGGTGAAAGAATTCTTCAAGTCGAGTGTCATCTTACCCAAGCTACCCGATATGTACCGTAAGCTGAATGCCATGGAGAAAGAGCTGGCCGAACTGAAGAAGAAACTTTCCGGAAACGATTAGGGGCTATTCATTGAGAGCTTCCTGTGAAAACATTTACGACCAAAGAGCAGGATTTCCTGCTTTTGGTTGTATATTTGCACACAATTTCCGATAATGTGTAATTAAAATAGGATACAGTGAAACAGAGAACATTGCAAAACAGCTTCACCCTGCAGGGCATAGGACTCCATACTGGATTTGATATCGTGGTAACCTTCAACCCTGCTCCGGTGGATCATGGATACAAAATTCGGCGGGTGGATCTGGAAGATCAACCGGTGATAGAAGCACTGGCAGAACATGTGGTCCACACGCAGCGTGGAACGGTGCTTGGTATGGGGAATGTCACTGTGAGCACCATTGAACACGGTTTTTCTGCGCTCTATGCACTTGGTATTGACAACTGTCTGATCGACGTAAATGCTTCTGAATTTCCTATCCTCGATGGCAGTGCCATTGAATATGTGCGGGAGATACGTAAAGTAGGTATTGCGGAACAGGATAAAGACAAGGATTACTATATCGTACGCAACAAGATAGAGGTGACTGATCCCGATACCGGCTCCAAGCTAACACTTCTGCCGGATGATGCTTTCTGCATCAACTCCTTCATCGAGTTCGATTCACAATATATTCCCAATCAGTCGGCCACAATGGATTCTGTGACCGATTTTGAAAACGAGATTGCTGCCTGCCGCACTTTTGTCTTTGTGCGCGAGATAGAGCAGCTGAGGAAAGTGGGGCTGATCAAGGGGGGGAACCTTGACAACGCCATCGTGATCTACGAGAAGAAGCTCACACAGAAAGAGCTGGATGAGATTGCCGATGAGCTGGGGGTACCACACCACAACGCCGATGAGCTGGGTTACCTGAACCATCGCAAGCTTGCATTTCCCAATGAGCCGGCACGTCACAAGCTCCTCGACATCATTGGGGATATGTCGCTTATCGGCAAGCCGATCAAGGGACGCCTGATTGCCCACAAACCGGGACATAAGATCAACAACCAGTTGGCACGTATGATCCGTAAGGATATCAAACTTAACGAGGTACAACCACCGGTTTATGACCTGAAAATGGAACCGGTGATGGACAACAATCGCATCCGTGAGCTGTTGCCTCACCGCTATCCCTTTCTGATGGTAGACAAGGTGATTCAGATGACCGACACTTTCATTGTGGGAGTGAAGAACATCACCACCAACGAACCATACTTCACCGGGCACTTCCCGCAGGAGCCGGTGATGCCGGGGGTGTTGCAGGTAGAGGCGATGGCACAGACCGGCGGACTGCTGGTGCTGGGCAAGCTGGACGAGCCGGAGAGATACTCAACCTACTTCCTGAAAATTGACAATGTGAAGTTCCGCCACAAGGTGGTGCCGGGCGACACCATCCTCTTCCGGGTTGAGCTCACCTCCGAGATGCGCAGGGGCATCGCCACCATGCGGGGCCTGGCTTTCATCGGAGACAAGGTGGTTTCCGAAGCCGACTTTACCGCACAGATCATTAAGAATAAATAGAATCAACCGAAAGATACTTTTATGAGCAGTATTTCATCGATGGCTTTCGTACATCCTGAAGCCAAACTGGGGGAAAACGTGATCGTGGAACCCTTTGCCTATGTCGACGCCAACACAGTTATCGGCGACGGCACACGCGTGATGACGCAAGCCACCATCCTCTCCGGAGCTCGCATTGGTAAAAAATGTGTCATCTTCCCGCATGCCACCATTGCCGGTATCCCGCAGGACTTGAAATTCCAGGGTGAGGAGACCACAGCCATCATTGGTGACAATACCACCATCCGTGAGTGTGCCACCGTAAACAGGGGCACCGTCTCCAAGGGATACACAAAGGTGGGCAACCACTGTTTGATCATGGCTTACAGTCATGTGGCACACGACTGTGTGCTGAAAGATTTTGTGATCCTGGGCAATACCACACAACTGGCTGGCGAGATCGAGATCGACGACTATGCCATCATTAGCGGCGGCTCACTGGCACATCAGTTCACCAAGATCGGACCTCATGTGATGATTCAGGGAGGCTCCAAGATTGCCAAGGATATTCCGCCTTTCGTGATGGTGGGTCGAGAGCCGATCTCATACGTTGGACTCAACATCGTGGGGCTGCGCCGCAGGGGTTTCACCAGCGAGCGGATCAACGGCATCCAGGAGATATACCGAACACTATACCTCTCCGGATACAATATCTCACAAGCGGTGGAACGCATCGAGCAGGATCTCCCCGCGTCGGAAGATCGAGACCTGATCCTCAACTTCGTTCGCTCCTCAAGCCGCGGCATTGTACGCAGCAACATGGAGGGCTGATCATGTCGAAACCTGTTTTCCCGGCGGAGTGGTATCCCCAGGAGGGAGTGATGATCACCTGGCCCCATCGTGACAGCGATTGGGCTCCTATGCTGGAGGAGGTTACACGCTGCTATGTGGCCATCTCGAAAGAGATCCTACGACGAGAAAAACTATTGGCATTGGTGCCCCCAGGGTTCGATATCGCACCTTTCTTTACCGATGAGGAGCGGAAAAACCTGATTACAGTTGTGATCGCATCAAACGATACCTGGACACGTGATCATGGGCCCATCATCCTTTTTCATGACGGCATCCCGCTGGTCACCGATTTCGGGTTCAATGGCTGGGGTCTTAAATTCGCTGCCGACAGGGACAACCGGATCACCCGACAACTGTTTGAGAAAGGGGTTTTCGATCCTTCGGCCACCTACTGCAACCGGCTCAGCTTTATCCTCGAAGGGGGCTCACTGGAGTCGGACGGTGAAGGAACGCTCCTCACCACCACGACTTGTCTGATGGCACCCAACCGCAACCAGCCCATGACACAGCCGGAGATTGAAAATGCCCTTAAAGAGATGCTCGGTGCAACACGGGTACTTTGGCTCAACCATGGCTGTCTGGCCGGTGATGATACTGATGGTCATATTGATACGCTTGCACGTTTTTGTGCAGCAGACACCATCGCCTATGTGAAGTGTGACGATGAGTACGATGATCATTTCGAGGACCTCAGGGCGATGGAACAGGAGCTGCAGGCTTTTGTGACAAGCTCAGGCGATCCTTACCGGCTTATCCCCCTCCCCATGGCCGATGCCGTATATGAAGAGGGGGAACGACTGCCGGCAACCTACGCCAACTTCCTGATTCTGAACGAGGCGGTACTTGTTCCTTTTTATGGTTCCAATAAGGATGAGATGGCCCATCGTCAGCTGCAACAGGCTTTTCCCGACAGGGAGGTGGTAGGCGTGGATTGCTCGTCCCTGATCCGTCAACACGGTTCTCTGCACTGTGTCACGATGCAGCTGCCGAAGGGTTCATTAGCTGAAAGCTATAGGCTATAAGCGGTAAGGTATAAGCTATAAGCTGTAAGGTATAAGCTGTAAGTTATATTGGTTCTTAGTTCCTGGTTCCCTGAATCTCGAACTTAGAACAAAACCTCGAACTAAAAACCTCGAACCCCGAACTTCAAGCTTACTAACTAACTAACTTACTAACTAACTAACTAACTAACTAACTTACTTACTAACTAACATATCAACGTATTAACATGCTAACCCCAAACTTATTGATATGAAGACAGGAATCATACAACAGGCGAACAGCGGGAATCGTGAAGAGAATACCTTCCGGCTGGAGTCGAAGGTCAGGAACCTTGCCGCACAGGGTGCCGAGCTGATTGTTTTGCAGGAGTTACATAATGGTCTCTATTTCTGTCAAACGGAGGAGACGGCCCTGTTTGACCAGGCTGAGACCATCCCCGGACCTTCTACAGAACGCTTTGGACGGTTGGCGGCTGAGTTACAGGTGGTGATCGTGCTCTCTCTCTTCGAGAAAAGGGCGGCAGGCCTCTATCACAACACTGCCGTGGTGATGGAGAGTGACGGCTCCATCGCGGGGATTTATCGCAAGATGCACATCCCCGATGATCCTGCCTATTATGAAAAATTCTACTTCACCCCGGGTGACCTTGGTTTTCATCCCATCGATACATCGGTGGGACGTCTCGGTGTGCTGGTGTGCTGGGACCAGTGGTATCCCGAGGCAGCACGGCTGATGGCGCTTGCCGGTGCCGAGCTGTTGATCTATCCCACCGCCATTGGATGGGAGTCGTCGGACAACAATGATGAGCAAGAAAGACAACGGGATGCCTGGGTTACCATACAGCGGGGTCATGCAGTCGCTAACGGCTTGCCGGTGATCGCGGTGAACCGTACCGGCTACGAAACCGATCCTTCCGGTCAGACGGGTGGCATCCGATTCTGGGGAAGCAGCTTTGTATGCGGTCCGCAGGGAGAGATGATCTGGCAGGCCGACACCGAAGAGGAGTGTGAGCAGATCATCGAGATCAACAGGCAACGGTCTGAGAACGTGCGTCGCTGGTGGCCCTTCTTCCGCGACAGGCGAATCGATGCCTACGGTGAGTTGACACGCCGATGGATCGATCAATAATAAAAAAGTGGCCTTCCCGATCGGGAAGGCCACTGAGGTTTCATACACCCTTTAACTGTTTATCTGCGACCGGAACTTCTTCCTGAGCTGTTGCTTTCGCGGGTGTTGCTGCCGGAAGATGAGCGGGTGGATGAGCTACTGCTGCGAGTCGTGCTCTGAGTGCTTACCGAGCTGCTTCTGTTGCTGCCTGAACTGCTTCTTTGCTGTGTTGCCGAGCTGTTACGCGTACTGCTCGTGCTGCTTCGTTGTGTGGTAGCTGTGCTGCTACGTGTCGTGGTCGGCGTGCTACGTGTCGTTGTCGGCGTGCTACGTGTCGTTGTCGGTGTGCTACGTGTCGTTGTCGGCGTGCTTCTTGTCGTAGCCGGAGTGCTCACACCTCGTACCGTAGCATTTCGGTTGGTAGTGGAAGTGGTTCTGCTGGTAGGAGTAGTCGTAGACTGACGGGTCGTGTTTGTGGTTCCAACAGAACTGTTACGGTTGGTAGTGGTGCTACGCGGAGTGACCGCTTCCCTAGTGGTGGTCGACCTGCCGGTGGTTGCATCGGGACGGTAGACCTGTACCGCGCTGTTACTTACCCTCGTGGAGGCTCTGCCGGAGCGGCTGGTACTGCTTTCCAGTCGTCGTACGGTGGCTGTCCTGCCCGTTTCACGCCGATAGTCGGAGGCACTGGGGCCGCTGTAATAACGATTGTCGTTGTAGATATAGGTGTT
>CAZBFS010000099.1:0-6544 GCA_964491215.1 uncultured Proteiniphilum sp. | reverse complement strand
CCATAATTGTTTTTTGCGATTGGCTGTTGTATTGGATTCTGGTTCGATGTTTTCAGTAATCAGTTGTCAGCTTTGAACTTTGAACTCAGAACTCTGAACTCAGAACTCAGAACTCAGAACTCTGAACTTTGAACTCTGAACCCTGAACCCTGAACTCTGAACTCTGAACGGAGAACCAATAAACCTGCTAACGTTTTCAAATTTTGCCGAAAATACAAAAAAAAGCCGATATGGAAAGCCGTTTTTGTTAACTTTGCGTGAAAATGACGGTTTGGGGATGTTCGTGAAAGAAGGAACAGAGAGCCTTCCCGGCAGACGGATGGGGTGCCCCGGCTATTGAAAGGAGTCACTCAGGAAAATAATAAAAATATGAAGATAAGCAGATCTCTTTTATTTCTATTGGCCGTCACTGCAATGTTCTTGTTACAGGCAGAGAACAGTAGGATACAGGCACAGGGTTACACGCTGAAAGATATTGTAAGCGGTAAGTTCGGTGAGCGGAGTGTTGCACCGATGACCTCCTCGCACGATGGGAACCATTACTACCGGACCGACGCGGAACACAAGGCGGTGGTGAAGTATGCATATGCCACCGGTGAGGCAGTAGACACCCTTTTTAACACCCGCACAGCACGCAACTGCACCTTCGATACGTTCCAGGGTTTTTTAGTGAGTCCCGATGAGAACAGGGTACTGGTTTACCGCGAACGCGAACAGATCTACCGCCACTCGTTCCGGGCGGACTACTACTACCACGATGTGCGGCGCAACATGGTGCGGCGGCTGAGCGATCAGCCTGCGAAACAGATGGTGCCGGTCTTCTCGCCCGACAGCAGGATGGTGGCCTACGTGGTGGAGAACAACATCTTCCTCACCAAGTTCGACTTCGATACCGAGTCGCAGGTGACCACGGACGGAGCGATCAACAGCGTGATCAACGGCGCCACCGACTGGGTCTACGAGGAGGAGTTCGCCGTGACGCGGCTGATGGAGTTCTCGCCCGACAGCAAGCTGCTCGCCTTCGTGCGCACCGACGAGTCGGCCGTGAAGGAGTTCTCCTTCCAGACCTACAACGAGGAGCTCTACCCGGGCATGCGCCGTTTCAAGTACCCCAAGCCGGGTGAGGCCAACGCCACGGTGGAGTGCCGCGTGTTCGACATCGCCGCCCGCACTACCCGCACCATGGATGTGCCGCTCGACGCGGATGGCTATATCCCCCGCATCACCTTTACGCCCAACGCGGAGCAGCTGGCGGTGATGACCCTCAACAGGAACCAGAACCGGTTCGACATGTATTTCGTGAACCCCCGCTCGACGGTCGCCAAGTTGATCCTCCGCGAGGAGAGCAACAGCTATATAGACTCCGAGTGGCTCAGCTCCATCCGCTTCATGGGCGACAAGTTTACCTGGGTCTCGGAGCGCGATGGCTACAGCCACATCTATCTCTACGGGCTGAGCGGCACGCTGCAGAAGCAGCTCACCCGTGGCAGCTTTGACGTGACAGCCCTGCTGGCCGTGGATGAAACATCGCAGAGCATCTGGTACCAGGCGGCCGACGAGAGCCCCCTGCGCCGCAACATCTACCGCCTCAACATCCAAAAGGGGGAGCCACAGAAGCTCTCCCCGCAGCAGGGATTCAACAGCGCTATCTTTAGCGAACAAGGTCGTTACTTCCTGCTGCGGCATACGGATGCACGCACACCCACGATAAGCACGCTGCACGACGGGGTAGGGAAGCAGTTACGCCTGTTAGAGGATAACGGAGCCTTGCGCAACAACCTGGCTGTCGCTAACCTGCCACAGCGCGAGTTCATCACCCTGCCGGCAGCGGACGGCACCACGCAACTCAACGGCTGGATACTGAAGCCGGCGGACTTCAACCCGGCGAAGCAGTACCCGGTGGTGATGGTGCAGTATAGCGGTCCCAACTCACAGCAGGTGCAGGACCGGTTTAACATCTCCTGGTACCACGCTCTCCTCAGCGAGGGAATCATCGTGGCATCGGTGGACGGACGTGGCACTGCCGCCCGCGGGGAGGCATTCCGCAAGGGTAACTACCTCGGACTGGGCATTCATGAGTCGGACGACCAGATAGCGGCGGCACGTTACCTGGGCAGCCAGCCCTACGTGGATGGTAGTCGCATCGGCATCTGGGGTTGGAGCTACGGCGGCTACAACGTGCTGATGAGCATGAGCCGCGGCAGCGGTACGTTCAAGGCCGGTGTGGCCATTGCACCGGTGACCGACTGGCGTTTTTACGACACCGTTTACACGGAGCGCTTTATGCGCACTCCAGGGCAGAATCACGACGGCTACAGGCAGGGATCACCCCTGGAGCTGGCATCGCAGCTGGAAGGGAAGCTGCTGCTGATTCACGGCACTGCCGACGACAACGTGCACCTTCAGAACTCCATCGAGTACAGTCGCGCGTTGATTCGGGCCAACAAGCATTTTGAGATGTTTTATTTTCCCGACTACAACCACTCTATTGTGGGAGGCAACGCCAGGGAATATCTCTATGAGAAAGTGATCCGCTTCTTCAGGGAGGAGCTTTGAGCGGGTAGGGGGGCTCCCCTGTATGAATCAGGCTGATGCCGCACGGTGATGATCCGTGCGGCATCAGTTGTTTTACCAGTAAACAAAAAACAGGTTTTGTTGTTATGATAGGTGATATATGAAATGGGTACTTACGGTATCGCATTTTTGACAACGGTAGTGTTTCACAATATAAAGATAGTGTCGTTCTGACACCGCAGTTGATTGCGTGCTGCGGTCATTCAACTATATGGGAGAATTGTCTTTTTTACAGAAAATAAGCAGGAACCCTTCATTCGGTCTGATACCGATGCTCCTGTTTTCCTTCCTTGCCGGTATCGCTGAGATGACCGTAGCAACGGGATCGGCACTGTTGTTGTCACTGGCGGGTTACATCTGGGTGAACAAGCCGGTGAAGCTCATCTACCAGATCTCAATGATCACCTTTCTCCTCGGCTTCTTCCTCTCCCTCTTCTTCACTGCCCAGACGCCGATAAACAGCTTCGTGATCGTGGAGATCATATTCCTGCTCTCACTGATCGTGGCGCGCCTCTCGCGCAGCCGCATCGTAATGCGGTCGGCAAAGAAAGAGAACGTGATATCGCGCAACTACCTCAAAGAGACCTTGCGTGTGGCATTCCAGACCCAATACGGACTCTCAATACATCTCCTGTTGGTGATGGGACTGCTGTTACTGGGTGCTGCCGGTCCGGGAGGGTTGCATCATCTTTGGATCCTTATTTCCGCTCAGGCGGTGTTGCTGGCAGTGATCATCCTGGAGAGCGCCCGTCTGCATTTTCTTGCCTGGAAGCTTTACAAGGAGGAATGGCTGCCGGTGGTGACCGAGAGTGGCGATGTGACCGGTAAGGTGGCCAAGTCGATCACTAAAGATCTGAAGAACCGCTTCATGCACCCCGTGGTGCGGGTGGCACTGATCTTCAAGGGTAAGATCTACCTGCGGGAGAGAGATCCGTCGCGCCTGCTTAACCCCGGGCTGCTAGACTACCCGTTTGAGAAGTACATGCAGTATGACCACGACATCGACGAGAGCGTGCACAACAGCATCAGTCGGGAGTGTGGCAACAAGCACATCCCGCTGCGTTTCCTGCTGAAATATACATTCCAGAACGAGACCACCAAACGGCTGATCTTCCTCTATGTCTCTGACATCGATGATGAGGAGCTCTTCAACAGCCTCCATCTCAGCGGAGGCAAGCTCTGGACCGAAGCGCAGATCGAAGACAACATGGGCAACGGTCTCTTCTCCGAGTGTTTCGAGCTGGAGTTTGAGTACCTTAAGAACACCATCCTGCTGGCACATCGCTTTCGAATCAGGATGGAGAAAATGGATTAAAAAGAGAATAAATGAAAAGCAATAGGCAGCTAAACTCACGTTCGGCTGCCTATTCATCGTTTAAATATAAAAAAGAAAAAAGTTATATTGCAGTTATTGCATCTTTACTCACTGTCGTTTTGCTTCATCAGCTCCGGTTCATTCTTCAGTGAGCCGGAAAGTTTGGCGATTGAATTGAAGTCGATCTCACCGGTGACGGTGATTACCGTGAATTTGCCCTCCTCATCGAGCGAAAGTAGAATAAGATGCTGCTCCGCTTCACTCACCTCCTTTAATAATACTGATACGCGTATATCCTTCTCATTGACCGACACCACCTCCCGGTAATCGGTAAACGCCTCTTTGATCAACTCATCCGCCTTTCGGAAGTAATGACGCGAGTCGCGTTTGTTGTCACTACTGATGATGCGGATGCTCTGCAGCTTGCTAAAAATCTCTTTCAGTTCCTCGTCGGTGGTATTCTCCGCCATACGCTCCAGCATGGTCTCTCCGATGTTGACGTTGTTGAGAGGACGTTTGTCTTCGGCGTAACGCTCCATGAAGAGTGTCACGAAATCGGATGCGCTCAGCAGTGTGGGCAGGGCGATCAACCAGATGATCAGTACTGTTTTCTTCATATCTTCTCCTCTCTCTTGCTCATTTCGTTGTATATTGCTTTCTCATTTTCCTGCCAGGAGTCGACGGCGGGATGAGGTTCCTCAGCATCATCTATCTCCGTTACGGGATCCGCTTCCTCCGGCGTGGTTTCGCTGCTGAGCGAGTCGATCAGCTCCCAGTCGATCTCCAATTCGTTGAGCTGCCGGAGGGTCTCACGTGAGGCCTCCTCGCTCATCAGCAGTGCATCGGCCAGCTTCTCCAGTGCTTTGGTAGCCTGCTCCAGTACCTGTGTATCCTCATCTCCTCTTTCAGTGAAGTGCGGATTGTTCTGCTGCCGGGTGATGAAAAAGAGGCTGACACCCAACCCGACGATCAGCAGGAAGGAGGCGGCAATGCGCATCAACATGGCCCGTCGGGGTATCCGCTGCTGCCGGAGGGGTGTGGCACCGACATGCCGCAGTGACTCCTTCAGCCTTCGGTCGAACCCGGGGCTCAGCCGGGGGGCATGCTCTTCTGCAATGTAGGAGAACAGGGGAGCGTATTGCTGGAGCTCCTCTGGCAGATCTTCTTCTGCAAAGAAGCGGCGTAGCTCCTGTTCCTCTGCGACCGTGGTTTCGCACCTCCAGTATTTATTGAGCAGGGCGGCGATCTGATCTTTTTTCATCTCTCTATCTCCTTATGATAACTTCCGGCCGTTTGACGACTCTTTTATATTTCTCTGTTCTTTACCGGTGAGGCCTGCAATTCTCTCCCGCCATGCAGCTCCTGCCCTGAGAGCAACTCCTGCATTTTCTTCCTGGCACGGAAGAGGCTCACCTTCACCAAATTCTCGCTGATCACGAGCGTGTCGGCGATCTGACGATAGCTCATCTCCTCAATCTCGCGCAGACGAAAGACCACCTGCTGACGCTCCGGGAGCTGTGACAGGCACTGAACAATCAGTTCCTGCTGCTCTTTTCTCACCAGCCTGCTGTGGGGCGACTCGCTATCGATGAAGCTGCGCTCCTCCTCATCGGGGCGGGGCAGTACACTTTTGCGGTTCGATGCTGCCGCCAGTCGGTCGAGCGACATGTTGCGGATTGCCCTGTAGCAGTATGCCTCCGGGTTGTCTATTTCTTTCCACTCCTCAGGACGGCTCCATAGCTTCAGTAACAGATCCTGCAGGATATCCTCCGCTTCGGCACGATCCCTGACGATGCCGTATGCATGACGGAACAGCTTCTCCCTGAGTGGCAGGACGAGGGTGTGAAAAGAATCAACTTTCATTACTTTATGACGGGTGAGGGGCGGAAAAGTTACAGCCTGATGCAAAAATAATTATTTTGTTCCAGGTTCTTGGTTCATGGTTCTTGGTTCATGGTTCATGGTTCATGGTTCCAGGTTTCTGGTTCGTCGATAGTGGATCCAAAGCTCGAACTTCATGCCTCGAACTTCAAACTTCGAACAACAAACCTCCCATCTTCCACATCCGGCCTGCCAACTTACTCACGTAAAAACCGATTAACCCAAAAACCTGCCAACCTTTTGAAAAAAACATCTACAAACACTTGCATATCTTGTTGATTCTTTGTAATTTTGTGCCGTTTTTCACTCCAACTGAATGGTTATTAAATGATAATCAAGCCATTATTATATGCCGAAGGAGTGTGAACACCTTTACGGGGAATGATTTAAAAACAAGAATACGTTAAAAAAGAAAGCAGAAAATGCCTACAATTCAACAATTAGTAAGAAAAGGACGTACTACTCTTACGGAGAAGAGCAAATCGCCTGCGCTGGACTCCTGTCCGCAGCGTCGGGGTGTATGTGTGAGAGTTTACACCACCACACCGAAGAAGCCGAACTCAGCGATGAGAAAGGTTGCCCGTGTGCGTTTGACCAACTCGAAGGAAGTGAATGCTTATATCCCGGGTGAAGGACACAACCTGCAGGAGCACTCCATCGTACTGGTGCGCGGCGGTCGTGTGAAAGACCTTCCGGGTGTACGTTATCACGTTGTGCGCGGAACACTCGATACTGCCGGTGTGAACGGCCGTACCCAGAGACGTTCCAAATATG
>CAZBFS010000098.1:0-6565 GCA_964491215.1 uncultured Proteiniphilum sp. | reverse complement strand
CTTCATCTCACCCCGCTACCTGGAGTACTTCTCGCTGCAGGCACCCGCAGGGGAGGAGGGATTATACCTCGGCTTCAGCCACCTACACTCCTTCTTCTCCTATCTCTTTGCCTTTGGCCTCTCCGGCTTCCTGCTCGACAGGTACTGCCCCGACCCGAGGCTATTCATGGATGAAACGGGTATCGTGGATCGCATCGCCTATGGTACCGCCACCCAAAATGCACACTATATATGGTATGTCTTCGTGGGTATCGGTGCCATTTCGGCCATCGCCCTTTTCTTTTATGCCCGGATCACCCGGAACGTCGATCGGAAAAAGGAGGCAAACATCTGATTGTCCTGTGGAGCGAAAATAACGGATATGCTGCGAAACAAGTCACGCGACAGGATGTTATGTAAAAAGAGAATCAATCACTAAAAAAATAATCAATATGAGACTGGATCTTAGTTCACACATCACGCTGGATCGCGTTCCGAAGAAATACTACAAGCCGGAGAACGATTTTGAAGAGTACAACCTCTCGCGATATGAAAAACTGCCCATCGAAATCTATGAGGAGCCAGATATGGCTGCCAGGACAGTAGCCAAAGAGTTCATTGAGGAGATGTTGCAGAAGCAACAGGAAGGAAAACCATTTGTGCTCGGCATCAGCGGCGGTGCATCGCCGGTTCCGGTATATGACGAACTGGTGAGACATCACAAGGAGGAAGGCGTAAGTTTCCACAACCTGGTGGTGTTCAATACCTATGAGTTTTACCCGGTGCTCGATTTCGCCTTCAGTAACCAGCAGATGCTGAAAGAGGTCTTTCTCGATCATCTGGATATGGAACCCGCCAACATTTTTTCGCCCGATGCTACGGCTGAGAAGGATCTGATAGGTGAGAAATGTGAAGCGTATGAGGAGGAACTAAGACAAAAAGGAGGACTCGACTACCTGCTGCTGGGCCTCGGCAGCAAGGGAAACGTGGGCTTTAACATGCCCGGCAGCAGCCTTCACTCACAAACACGCCTGGTGATGCTCGACGGCGACTCCCGCAAGGATATCGCACGCAACTTCGGATCGCTCGACAAGGTGCCGGTGAGCGCCATCACCATGGGACTCTATGACATGATGAATGCCGGCAAGATAGCACTGATAGCCTGGAACGAGCAGAAAGCGGAGAGCATCTGCGATATCGTGGAAGGCCCTGTTAGTGAAATGGTGCCGGGATCGATACTGCAGACACATCCCGAGACGAAGGTCTATGTTGACCTCTCGGCTGCATCTCACCTGACACGCATCAGTCGCCCCTGGCTGGTGACCAACTGCGAGTGGACCAGCAAGCTGATCCGGCGCGCCATCGTTTGGCTCTGCGAGGTGGTGGACAAGCCGATCCTGAAGCTGACCAACAAAGACTATAACGACAACGGTCTGAGTGAGCTGATCACCCTCTACGGATCGGCCTACAACGTCAACATCAAGATATTCAACGACCTGCAGCATACCATCACCGGATGGCCCGGCGGTAAGCCCGATGCCGATGACACCTACCGCCCCGAGCGGGCCAAGCCCTACCCCAAGAGGGTGATCCTCTTCAGCCCTCATCCCGACGATGATGTGATCTCCATGGGGGGTACCTTCCAACGACTGGTGAGCCAGGGGCACGAGGTGCACGTGGCCTACCAGACCTCCGGCAACATCGCCGTGGGTGATGAGGAGGTGATCCGTTACATCTCCGTGCTGAACAGCATGCGCAAGAAGTTCACCCCCGACAACAGTGATCTGCTGGAGAAGTATGATAGCATCCGCAACTACCTGATGTATGAGAAGACCAACGAAGATATTGATACCCCCGACATCCTCTTCATCAAGGGTAGGATCCGGCGCGAGGAGGCACGCTCGGCCGACCGTTACGTGGGGCTCCCCGAAGAGAATGTTCACTTCCTCGACCTCCCCTTCTATGAGACCGGTAAGGTGAAGAAGAACCCTATCAGCGAGAAGGATGTGCTGATAGTGAAGGACTTCATAGAGACAATCAAGCCCCATCAGATCTATGTGGCCGGCGACCTGGCCGACCCGCACGGCACACACAAGGTATGCCTCGATGCCATCCTTGCCTCCGTAGACATGGTGAAAGAAGAGGAGTGGTTCAAGGAGTGTCGCATATGGATGTATCGCGGTGCATGGATGGAGTGGGAGATAGATCATATTGAGATGGCTGTGCCTCTCTCACCCGAGGAGCTGCGACAGAAACGAAACGCCATCCTCCGTCACCAGTCGCAGATGGAAAGCGCCCCCTTCCTGGGCGACGATGAGCGGCTCTTCTGGCAACGATCGGAAGAACGCAACCGCACCACTGCCGATACATACTGGAAGCTGGGACTGGCCTCCTATGAGGCGATTGAGGCTTTTGTGGAGTATATCCCGGTGTAGCGAACCGATGAATTGCTGCTTACTGCCACATTGTGAGGACTCTATGTGGGGTTGCCGTTTTTATCCATCCTTTTCTGGGAAGATATGGAAAAAAGTTGTATATTGTGGCCCATATTTTAACAAGGCAGATGTCGAAAGAAAAGTTTCATATCGAGTTCCTCATGGGAAACGCAACCCAAAACAGTTTATGGCGCATGATAAGTCAAATTGACGGACTCTCGGAGTGGTTCGCCGATGAGGTGCTGATGGATGAAACGGAGACACGCTACACCTTCCTGTGGGGAAAATCGTCGAATGAGGCGCAGATCGTATGCAGCAAACCCCAAACGCTTATCCGTTACCATTGGCTCGACGATGAGGATGAGGACATCTACTTCGAGTTTTTACTGCGTAAGCTGGATCTCTCGGGTGAGATGACGCTCGAGGTCACCGACTTCGCCGATCAGGATGAGAAAGGTGATGCCATCACACTGTGGGAAACACAGGTGGAACTGCTCAAAAGAAGACTAGGCGTCTGAATCAGCTCATAACAGTGAAGTGGCTGCATTAATCATCTTTACATTTTTGAAACCACAATTCTCCGTTTGATTTTACTATCTTTGTGATCAAAACTGACTGATCATTTTTTGTGTTCAACGGATGAATAGATTTACCCACATAAAACGGTTGTACAGGTATATCCTGACCACCTTCATCCCGCTATTTCTGATGACCTTCGTCATCTGTCTCTTCCTGGTGCTGATGCAGTTCCTCTGGAAGTATGTAGAAGACATGGTGGGCAAGGGTCTGGGACTGGATGTCATTGGTGAGATGTTCTTTTATGCTGCACTCAACCTGATCCCAATGGCGCTCCCCCTGGCCATCCTGCTGGCATCACTCATGGTATTCGGAAATATGGGAGAGAACCTGGAGCTGCTCGCCATCAAGTCGGCAGGTATACCCCTGCTCAAAATAATGAAACCGCTCATCATCCTCATCGCTTTCATCAGCGTGGGTGCTTTCTTCTTCCAGAACAATGCCATCCCCAGGATACAGACCAAGTTTTACTCTTTGCTCATCTCCATCCGTCAGGCATCGCCCGAGCTGGATGTGCCGGAAGGGGTTTTCTATAAGGAGATCGACGGCTATAACCTCTACGTGGGCAAGAAAGACCGTAAGAGTGGCATGCTCTACGATGTACTGATATATGACGTGGCCAGCGGCTTCAACAACATGGCGGTGATCGTCTGCGACTCCGCACGGATGAGCATGACCGAAGACAAGACCATGCTCATCTTCACCATGTTCAGCGGACAGCAGTTCCAGAACTTCACCGAGGGATCATCATCCCGCTATCGTGCCGACTTTGTGCCATATGCACGGGAGAACTTCGACACCAAGACCATGATGATTGCCTACGATGCCAACTTCAACCGCATGGGAGAGGAGGTGATCGAGGGCAGCTCTACCAGTAACTACGTCTCCAAGAACCTCTCACAGCTGGGTGTCTCCATCGACTCCATGTCGGTGATCCTCGACAGTGTGAACAGGGTAGACAGAAAACTGATGAGGAACTACTCCCATCTCACCTTCAGAAACAACTATCCCGCAGATCAGAAAGATTCACTGATACTGGCGTCACGCAATGCGAAAATAGAGGTAGAGGTGCCCCGCCCCGACACCCTGCTACAATCGATGGAGCTGAACAAACGCTCCACCATAATGCAAAATGCAGTAAATAAGGCTGAAAATAACAGCAACGAGTTCCTCTTCCGCTCACTCAACAAGACAACCACCCGCAAAACCATCAACCGCCACTGGGTAGAATGGCACCGCAAGTTCACCATCCCCTTCACCTGTCTCATCTTTTTCTTTATCGGTGCCCCCCTGGGATCCATCGTGAGGAAAGGCGGACTGGGGACCCCCATCGTCATCTCGGTGATCCTCTTCATCATCTACTACATCGTCGACAATGTGGGCTACAAGATGACACGTGACGGTGTGTGGGAACCTTGGTTCGGCATGTGGTTCAGCTCACTCATCCTGCTGCCCATTGGAGTGTTTCTCACCCAAAAGGCGATGAGCGACTCGGTGATCATGAATCCCGATACCTATGCGCAGTTCTTCAGGAGGCTCTTCTTCATCCGCGAGAAACGAAAATATCCGGTAAAAAGCGTGGTGATTGACATACCCGATTTTCCGGCCATCACGGCTATGCTGGATGAGATCGCCAGCGATACAAACCACATCCTGGAAAAATACAACGGCTTCTCATACAAGGATTACTGGAACAACGGAGGCTATGAGCAGGAGTTGAGGTTACTCAAAAGCAAGTTGGAGATCACACTCAACCAGGTCTCCAACGCACATGACCTTGACATACTGGCTAAAGCGGAGGAGTTCCCCATGCTGATCAGCAATGTCAGGATCTTTCGTCCCGGCTCGATGCCTGCACGAATTGTGATGGTTCTCTTTCCGTTGGGTATCCTGTTGCGGATGCTTTCCTATCCGTTTGAAGTGCGGATCAGGAACGACTTGAGAAACATCGTACAACGCAGCGTAGAGCTGTCAGGGATCATCCGGAATGATTATCCCGTGTTGAATGAACAAACCGCTCAAAATCAATTCATATAAATGGAAGAAATAATTACACTAAACACGATTGAAGAAGCCATAGAAGAGATCCGTAAGGGTAACTTCATTATTGTGGTGGACGACGAGGACAGGGAAAACGAGGGTGACCTGGTGATCGCTGCCGAGTGCATCACACCGGAAAAGATTAACTTTATGGAGACCCATGCAAGGGGACTGATCTGCGCACCGGTGACCCGTGAGCGGGCCGAGGAGCTGGATCTCCCGATGATGGTGTCACACAACACCTCCGTTCATGCGACACCCTTCACCGTCTCTATCGACCTGCTCACACATGGATGCACAACAGGCATCTCGGCATACGACAGAGCGCAGACCATCCTGGCACTCACGCGCAAGGAGACCGCTCCCGAGGATTTCGGTCGCCCCGGACATATCTTCCCGCTGCGTGCACAGACAAAAGGTGTGCTGCGCAGGGCGGGACATACCGAAGCGACCATCGACTTCGCACGACTGGCAGGCCTCTTCCCGGCCGGAGCACTCGCCGAGATCAAGAAAGAGGATGGCTCCATGGCACGACTGCCTGAACTGGTGGAGATGGCCCACAATTTCAATCTGAAAATTGTCTCTGTAGCCGACCTGATCAAGTACCGCCTCAAGAGCGAATCGCTCATCGAACGGGGTGAATCGGTACAACTGCCTACCGCCTATGGCAACTTCCGGATGATCGCTTTCCAACAGATATCGACGGGCCAGGAGCATGTGGCCCTCATCAAGGGTGAGTGGGGTGAAGAGGAACCCCTGCTGGTGCGGGTGCACTCCTCCTGCATGACCGGTGACATCTTCGGATCAATGCGCTGCGAGTGCGGCGAACAGCTCCACAGCGCATTGCAGCTGATAGAGAAGGAAGGCAAGGGGGTGCTGGTTTACCTCAACCAGGAGGGTCGCGGCATAGGGCTGATGGCCAAGGCGGCAGCCTACAAGCTGCAGGAACAGGGCCTCGACACCGTTGATGCCAACCTGCATCTTGGCTACCAGGCCGACGAGCGGGACTACGGCGTGGGAGCGCAGATCCTTCGCAGCCTCGGGGTGAGCAAGATGCGGCTGATGACCAACAACCCCACCAAGCGAATAGGCCTGGAGGCCTATGGTCTGGAGGTGGTTGAGAATGTGCCGTTGGAGATTGAACCCAACGCCTTCAACAAATTTTACATGGAGACGAAGAAAAAGCGGATGGGTCACCAGCTGAAAAACTTCAAGTAACCACCGCTTACCGCACTGTGTGACCATTGGTGTGGCGGCTGAGTGTTACAAATGACAGAAACTGCCAATGGACCTTCTCTATCTTCTGATCGGTTTTGTTGCAGGTGGCTTGATCGCATGGGTCATGGCTGTACTCTATATGCGATCGAAGATGATCCCTAAGGGCGATCAGGAAGCACTCACGGAAAAGAACCAGGCACTACATCGTTCACTGGCAACCATCACAGCCGAGAACAGGGTCATGATGGAGAAACTGGAGAGTCAGAAGACAGAAATCACCGCCCTCCACAAGCAGTTTAACCTGGAGTTCGAACAGA
>CAZBFS010000097.1:0-6576 GCA_964491215.1 uncultured Proteiniphilum sp. | reverse complement strand
TAACACTACCACGGAGTAAGGCTAGAACAGAAAAAAAACCTCTCACAGTTGTGAGAGGTTTTTTTAATAGATGCTCAATCCGCTTTTGCAATGCGGTAGAGTCTTCCTTCGTCGGTTACTGCGTAGAGAGCACCATCATTGCCGGCACCCACATCACGGAACCGCTGCCCCTCATCGGCCAGCAGTCGCTCCTCACCCACGACCCTGTCGCCTTCGATCACCAGGCGGGCGATGTGGTTGCTGTTGAGCCCGCCGATGAAGAGGTTGTTCTGCCATTCGGGAATCATGTCAGCAGCATAAAAGGCCATGCCGCTGGGGGAGAGCACCGGATCCCAGTAGTAGACAGGTTGTTCCATCCCCTCTCTGGCGGTGATCCCCTCACCGACGACGTTGCCGTTATATTCGATGCCGTAGGTGATGGCCGGCCAGCCGTAATCCTTCCCCGGTTTGATCAGGTTCAGCTCATCGCCGCCGCGGGGGCCCATCTCGCTGAGCCAGAGCTCACCCGTGACGGGATGGATATCCAGTCCCTGTGGGTTGCGATGCCCCTGGCTGTAGATCTCGGGCAGAGCACCCTCCCTGCCGATAAAGGGATTACCCTCAACAGGCTCTCCCTCGGGGGTGATATAGATTACCTTGCCGTGAGCGGTCTCCAGCTTTTGTGCATTGTAGCGGGTAGCCAGATCGGACCGTTCGCCGGTGCTCACGAAGATGTTTCCATGCTTGTCGAACAGCAGTCGGCTACCGAAGTGCATGCTGTTGTCGTAGTAGGGGATGGCACGGTAGATGATGCGGAACTGTTCAATGGTTGACTCATCGTCTGAGAGACGTCCCTTGCCCACGGCGGTGAGTGATCCCTGCGACGTACGTTCAGCCAGTGAGAAGTAGAGCATCCTGCTGTTGTTGAAGTCGGGTGAGGGAGCCACATCCAGCAGGCCACCCTGACCACGGTCGTCCACCTCCGGAAAACCGGTGATGGGGTCACTCAGGGTGCCGTCGCTGGTGGCTATGCGCAGGCTGCCTGCTTTCTGGGTGATCAGCAATCGCCCGTCGGGGAGCGCGGTGACTGCCCAGGGCTTGGCGAGCCCTTCGGCAAGCACCGTCACCTCATAGGGGGTGCTGGTCTTCACCCCGCCAATGCGTGTCTGACCTTCGAAGGCGGGCTGATAGTCAATGTTGGGTTCACGGCTCTCCACCGGCGGAAGGGTGCCTTTCTGTGAAACATGTTCTCCCTGTGACTCTTTTTTGCCTTTCTGCTCATCACAGGAGGTTGAGAGCAGGAAGAGGGAGAGTAGAAACAGTGATGTAATTTTAAGTGTTTGCATCGGTGTGACTTTTAATATGTAAAACAATTTCTGTTTGTGTAACAACCTGTTATCTCAAATGGTTCAACACATGACCAAAGTGCACTACTCTATTTCAACTTCTATCCACTCTGAACGGTCGGGTGGGGTAGGAGCCTTCACTTTATGTGGTGGATTTTGCTTCAGCTCTTCAAGCAGCAGCTCCACCGCCTTTTTGATAGAGGGGTCATTGCCTTTGGCCAGCTCCTCGGGACGGTCCACCACTTCGATGTCGGGGTAAACACCGATGCCTTCGATGATCCATTCTCCCTCCTCGTCATAAATGCCGAACCGGGGTACAGAGATGTAGCCGCCGTCCACCAGGCGGGCATTACCGGAGATGCCGACCAGTCCGCCCCAGGTGCGGGTGCCGATCAGCTTGCCCTCACCGGTCTTGCGGAAGAAATAGGGGAAGGCATCTCCACCGGAGGAGGAGTAGCCGTTGGTCAGCATCACCTTGGGACCGTCGTGCGCGATGCCGGGCGATTTCATCGGTTGTGGCAGTCCGTTGCGGTGCCAGTAGACCAGTGTACGACGGTTCAGCAGGTCGATCATCCGGTCGGGGATGAAGCCGCCACCGTTGTAACGGTCGTCGATGATCAGCGCCTCCTTGTGGTTGTAGGCCAGCATCCCTTTAAACAGCTCCCGGTTTCCCTCAATGGCGGTGTTGGGTACATGGATATAACCGATCCTGCCGTTAGAAAGACGATCCACCAGCTCACGACGGCTTCTCACCCAGTCAAGGTAGCGCAGCTCCAACTCGCTGGTGATGGTCTTCACGGTGTACTCCTTTGCCCCGGCAAGGGTAGGGTTGCTGTTCACCGTTAGTTTCACGTGCCGGTTACCCATATTCTCCAGCAGCTCATAGGGGTTTTGTGATGTGGTGAGCTCCTCACCGTTGATACGCAGCAGGTAATCACCCTCCTGAACCATGATGCCACTCTCCGTGAGCGGTGAGCGGCGGCTCTCATCCCAGTTCTCACCCTGGTAGATTTTATGAATGCGGTAGCGCTTCGCCGACAGGTCAGCAGCCAGATCAGCACCCAGCAAGCCGCCTTCGATCCGCTCCACCCGGTCGATGTCACCCCAGTCCACATAGGCATGACCGGTATTGCTCTCGCTCACCACCTCATTGAGGATGTAGTCCAGGTCGTACCGGCTGGGAACATGGGGCAACAACCTGCCATACTTTTTACGGATCTCTTCCCAGTCAACCCCATGCAGGTTGTTCACGTAGAAGTAGTCGCGGAAGATGCGGAAAGCATCTAGGTAGATCTGTTCCCACTCCTTGTGGGGGTCGATCTTCATGGTGAGTTGTTTCAGGTCGAGCTTTCCCTTTTCGTGACTTTGTCCCGGCTGGCTTTTTGCCACGGCGAAGGTATCGCCACTACGGTAGATGAACGACTTGCCATCAGCAGCCAGGATGCCATGACCGGCACCATCGAGGATCTCTTCTGTTTTCTCCTCTTTGATGTGGTAACGCATCACCTTGTTGCCGGCGGTGTAGAGTATTCCTTCCTCCACACTCCCAAGGAGGCGGTAGTTACCAGCCTGGATAGGCAAAGACTCGATACGTGAAGCGATTTCGTGGAAATCAATGGTAACTTTCACCCTTTCTGACTTCTTGCTATCCTCTTTCTTCTCATCGGAACCATTTCCTTCTTCAGCTGGCTCCCTGTCTTCCTTGTAGGGGGTGAGCGTGGTGCCGTCGTCCTGCAGTGGCAGGGCATAGATGCGGGTGGCGTTATTGTAAAGATAGTCGAACTCAAAGCTGCTAAAGGCCAGATTGAAGTCGCGGTTGGAAAGGAAAAAGAGGTACTTGCCGTCGCGGCTGAACAGCGGGTTGCCGTCGGAGAAAGAGGCATCGGTGAGCTGCTGCTTCTCGCCGCTGGTGAGGTTATAAACCCAGAGTGCCGACTGGTAGTTGGGTGATGTCTTGCTGTAAGCTATCCACTCCCCGTCGGGTGAGAAGCTATAGTCGGTGATCTCGTCGGCTGTTGCCTCGTCGATCACTTGCTGACTGCCGCTGATGGCATCCACCAGCCAGAGCTTCATGGTACGGTCGCTATAGACCATGTGGCTACTCTTTGGCGACCACTCGGCAGTATGCTTCCAGGCCGATGAGCCGCTGGTGATCTGCCTCGGCTCGGCATTGTCGCTGTTCTCCATCAGATAAAGCTCATACTCGCCGGTGGCATCGGAGTAAAACGCGATCTGCTTTCCGTCGGGGGACCAGACTGGAGAGAGCTCCCGGATGCCCTGCGTACGGGTCAGGTTTCTGATTTCTCCCTTTTCCACCGGAACGGAGAAGATATCACCCCGTGCTTCAATCAGCGCCCGCTTGCCGGTGGGTGAGAGACCGTAGCTGCCCACGTGATCCTTCACATTGCGGAAGGAGGCTTGCAGGTGGGGATTGTCATAGTGGATGCCTACCCTCACCCTGCGGTTCTCGCCCGTGGCCAGCTCCAGGAGATAGAGTGCGCCTCCCATCTCATATACCAGCCTTCCGTTCTCGCCAGAGGGCCACATCACATCGAAGTCGGTATGCCGGGTGATCTGCTTCTCTTCACCTGTCTCCGTGTTATGCCGCCATATGTTGAGCCGGCTGTCACGGTCGGAGGCGTAGTAGATATGGTTGCCATGCCACACCGGCCACTGATCGCTGCCGGCCCAGCGGGTGAGCTGCCGTGATTCGTTCTTTGCCAGGTCGTAGCTCCAGAGTTCTGTGGCACGTCCCCCTTTATAACGTTTCCAGGTACGGAACTCACGATCCACCGGGGTGAAGCATAGTTGATTGCCATCGGGTTAGAAGGTGGCGAAACCGCCGTTTACGATGGACAACGGCTCCTCAAGACCACCTTCCAGGTCGATGGTGAAATAACGACCGTTGCGGTCGCCGAAGCTGGTGCGATTGGCACGGAAGAGGATGCGTCGGCTGTCGGGGCTCCAGTCGAGCACCACATAGTCGTAACCGCCACGGGGCGGCATCTCACCCACCGGGTTGTAGTAGGTGAGCTGTCGCGCTGCACCTCCCTCTGCGGGCATCACCCATAGCTGTCTGCTGCCGGAGTATTCAGCCGAGAAGGCAATCCAGCGGCCGTCGGGTGAGATCTTGGGAAAGAGCTCGAGACCGGGATGGGAGGTGACACGACGGGCATCCCCGCCTGCGGCATCTACCGTCCATATATCACCGGCATAGACGAAGGCGATCAGATCTCCGTTGATGTCGGGCATTCGCATCATGCGGGCATCATCAATGGCATAAGCCTGCATGGTGAGCAGGCTTATCATTAGGATAAAGGTCAGTTTTTTCATCGTTGCACAAGGTTAGTGGTTCAAAGGCAGCTGGTCAGTATCTCGCGTGTCACATCACCGGTCACATTTCCGTTCTCTCCATAGGCGGCACCCCGTTCGTTGAAGCGGGTGGCTATTGTTTCGATGGTTTCCTTTCCGATGCCCTCCTCCGAGAGACGGGTGGTGAGTCCCAGTGAACGGTAGAACTGCTCGGTCATCTCGATCGCTTTGTCCACACGCTCCGCTTCCGTGCCCTCGGTGATGCCGAAAATGCGTTCACCGTACTGCAACAGCTTTTCCTTCTTCTGCTCTTTCAACACCCTGAGGGTGCCGGGCATCGCGATGGCCAGTGAGTGGCCGTGTGTGATGCCGTGCAGTGCCGTCAGCTCATGACCGATCTGGTGTGTGGCCCAGTCCTGCGTGATCCCCATACGGATGAAGTCGTTGAGCGCCAGGGTGGCCGCCAGCATGTAGTCTGCCATCAGGTCATAATCTTTCGGGTTCTCTTTGATGCCGGGGGCAATCTCCTTTACCGAGAGCAGCACACCCTCTGCCCAGCGGTCCATCAGGCGAGACTGACCGGGAGTAGTCATATACTGCTCCAGCACATGGGTGAAGGCATCGGCCAGGCCGCATGCAACTTGATATTCCGAAAGTGAGTAGGTTACCTCCGGATCGAGCACCGAAAACTGTGGATAGTTTCCGAAGAAACCGTACTTCTCTTGTGTCTCCTCGCGCGAGATGACTGCTGCTCCGTTCATCTCGGAGCCGGTGGCCGGCACGGTCATCACAGAGGCAAAGGGGATCTGTATCTTAGCAACCCCCTCCTTTACGATCTCCCATGCATCTGTTTCATCAGCAATGCCGGCGGCAATCAGCTTGGTGCCGTCGAGCACCGATCCGCCACCTACTGCCAGCAGGTAGTTGATATTGTTCTCCCGTCCCAACGCGATCGCCTTACGAAGTGTCTCCACGCGGGGGTTGGGTTCAATGCCCCAGAACTCGATGAAATTGCGTCCTTTGAGTGCCTTTTTCACCTGGTCGTAGACACCGTTTCTGGTGACACTGCCCCCGCCGAAGGTGAGCATCAGGTTGATGTTCTCAGGCAACAACTCTGCCAACCTGGAAATCTGTCCTTTCCCGAAAACCAGTTTGGTCGGGTTTTGAAAAATGAAATTGTTCATAATTACTATTCTATATGTAAATGTTTTGTCTGTTTCTTGATTTTCTACAATGACCGTCAGTCACCACAAATAAATATTGTTTACATTATTTATTAACGATTTACTCCTGCCTGTTGTTCGAATAAATTTTGATCATTGCCTTTTAAACACGCTTATAAAGTGCATCAATTTTTACTTTCATCAAGACTAATAACCAAAATTATAAAAAAATAGTGCTTTATCGCTGCGTTGATGCGGAAGGTTTCATTTATGTATGGATACCCCGCTGATACAATGGATTGGATAATATTGAATAACCTCTAAAAATGATGATTATGGGATTTATGCTTGTGCTGTTGGTTGTGATTGTATTCCTTTTGCTGTATGGCGTTTCGGTTTACAACAAACTCGTTAAGCTGAGAACGATGGTGGAAGAGGCCTGGAGTGGTATCAATGTGCAGCTGAAAAAACAGCATGGGGCAGTGCTGAGTGAAGGTCGCAACCTGAAGTTTCACCTTCTGCCCTGGCTGGAATTTATCGTCTATCTCATTCTCATTGGTTGGTTTGCGGCGGACGACCTGCTGCAATTTGCTACCAACCGGAATGCACTAGTTGCAACCCTGCTGCTTGGTCTGGTGAGCTACCTGCTTTTGCTGTGCAACCTGAGCCCTATCAACCCGCGTGGTACGGGGGGCGTTATGTGAATGCCGCTCTCTTCGGACATGCTCTCAACAGCACCCTCTCCAACACGCTTAGTCATGCTGCCATGCAACCGC
>CAZBFS010000096.1:0-6609 GCA_964491215.1 uncultured Proteiniphilum sp. | reverse complement strand
GGACGAGTACATGCAGCTCATAGAGCAGGTATCGGCACTCAGCGAGAAGTTCTACGGCATCGAGGAGATCAACTACGACGCATCGGTGGAGAAGACACTCCTAGGACTGGGATTCGCGCGTAGCGACTTCGACCGGCAGACCTCCGCGTTTAGCGGCGGCTGGCGCATGCGCATCGAGCTGGCAAAGATACTCCTGCAGGATCCCGACCTGATCCTGCTCGACGAGCCTACCAACCATCTCGACATCGACTCAGTAGAATGGTTCGAGGAGTTCCTGATCAACAGCGCTAAAGCGGTGATGGTGATCTCGCACGACCGTGCCTTCGTGGACCACATCACCAACCGCACCATCGAGGTGACCATGGGACGGATCTACGATTACAAGGCCACCTACTCGCACTACCTGGAGCTGCGCAGGGAGCGCCGCGAGCAGCAACAGAAGCAGTATGACGACCAGCAGAAGATGATTGCCGGGACGAAGGAGTTCATCGAGCGGTTCAAGGGCACCTACTCCAAGACACTCCAGGTGCAGTCGCGCGTCAAGATGCTGGAGAAGCTTGAACTGATAGAGGTGGATGAGGTGGACAGCTCAGCGCTGAAGCTGCGCTTCCCCCCTGCCCCACGCTCGGGCAGTTATCCGGTGGTGGCGGAGGATCTCCGTAAATCGTACGATGAGAAGCTGATCTTTAGCAATGTCAACTTCATGATTGAACGTGGAGAGAAGGTGGCGTTCGTCGGCCGTAACGGCGAGGGGAAGTCAACCCTTGTCAAGTGCATCATGGGTGAGACCACTTTCGGCGGCAACCTGCAGCTGGGGCACAACGTGAAGATCGGTTACTTCGCGCAGAACCAGGCATCGCTACTGGATGAGGAGCTGACCCTCTTTCAGACCATCGACGATATCGCGGTGGGTGATATCAGGACGAAGATACGTGATATCCTAGGTGCCTTCATGTTTGGGCGGGAGGATATAGACAAGAAAGTAAAGGTGCTGTCGGGTGGTGAGCGTACCCGCCTGTCGATGATAAAACTCCTGTTGGAACCGGTAAACCTGCTCATCCTCGACGAGCCTACCAACCACCTCGACCTGAAGACCAAGGATATCCTGAAGCAGGCGCTGATGGAGTTCGACGGCACGCTGATCCTGGTGTCGCACGACCGTGACTTCCTTGACGGACTGGCAGAGAAGGTTTATGAGTTCGGCAACCAGAAGGTAACCGAACACCTGGAGGATATCAACGGCTTCCTGGCCAGAAAGCGGATGGAGAACCTGTGGGAGATAGAGCGGAAATAATCCGGGCTAACAACCGCAATGGGCAGCTACTCGGTGAAATTGAGTCATGTTAAACAATCTATTATCTTTTTTTCATGACGCGGCACAATTTCCATCCTGCAGTGTGACAATCATCGGCACGTTAGACGGAAAAAAATCCCGCTCGTGGAGCAGGATTTAATAAACGAAAAGTGATTCGCCTGGGGTTCGAACCCAGGACCCCATCCTTAAAAGGGATGTGCTCTACCAGCTGAGCTAGCGAATCGACCTGGTGCTTTCTTTCAAAAGCGAGTGCAAAGATAAAACGTTTATTTCAGTTTTGCAACTGTTAAAGGAACATTTTGCCCATTTTTTCCCTGCTTAAAGTCTCACCCTAACCGTTGCCTTTTTACAAACGTGTACTGCAAAAGCTGAATGCTGACCGCTGAAAGCTTGACCCAGTCCCCCTTCCATTGTCAAGCTTCCACTATCAAAGCTTCCGGTTTCCAGCATACAGCTAATTCTCATAGCTTATAGCTTACAACTTATAGCTAATACCTATAATGCTCCGGCTTGAACGGGCCCTTTACCGGCACCCCGATGTAATCGGCCTGCTTCTGGCTGAGCGTGGTCAGCTTCACGCCGATCTGCTCCAGGTGCAATCGCGCCACCTCTTCGTCGAGCTCCTTGGAGAGTCGGTACACGCCCGGCTCATAATCGTGCTGCCAAAGATCGAGTTGTGCAAGCGTCTGGTTGGTGAAGGAGTTACTCATCACGAAGGAGGGGTGGCCGGTGGCACATCCCAGGTTTACCAGACGTCCTTCAGCCAGCAGGAAAATGGAGTTGCCCTTGGGGAAGGTATACTTGTCTACCTGCGGCTTGATATTGGTGTGGATGATGCCGGGATAGTTGGTCAGCATATCGACCTGTATCTCGTTGTCGAAGTGTCCGATGTTACAAACGATGGCCTGGTCCTTCATCTGTTCCATGTGATCGATGGTGATCACGTCACGATTACCGGTGGTAGTGACGAAGATGTTGCCCTCCGGGAGTGCCTCTTCCATGGTGGTCACCTGGAAACCTTCCATCGCTGCCTGTAGCGCGCAGATGGGGTCGATCTCGGTGACGATCACACGGGCACCATAGGAGCGCATCGACGTGGCGCAACCCTTACCCACGTCGCCGTAGCCCAGCACCACAACCACCTTTCCGGCAATCATCACGTCGGTAGCACGTTTAATACCGTCAGCGAGCGACTCGCGGCAGCCGTAGAGGTTGTCGAACTTCGACTTGGTCACCGAGTCGTTCACGTTGATGGCCGGCACCAGCAGCTCACCCCGCTCCATCATCTGATAGAGACGGTGGACACCGGTTGTGGTCTCCTCTGAGATACCCTTCATCCCGGCAATGGTCCGGTGCCAGCGCCGATCATCCTCTTTCAGGATGCGGTGCAGCGTATCCAGTATGGCCTGCTCCTCACGATTCGAGCCCTTGCGGTCGATGGTGGAGGCGTTGTTCTCGGCCTGGTAGCCCATGTGCACCAGCAGCGAGGCATCACCACCATCGTCCACGATCAGGTGGGGGCCCTTACCACCGGGGAAACAAAGTGCCATCTCGGTACACCACCAGTACTCCTCCAGCGTCTCACCCTTCCATGCGTAAACCGGAACACCCGCGGCTGCGATGGCGGCAGCGGCATGATCCTGTGTGGAGAAGATGTTGCAGCTGGCCCATCGCACATCGGCACCCAGCTCTACCAGCGTCTCTATCAGCACAGCCGTCTGGATGGTCATGTGGAGCGATCCCATCACGCGGGCACCTTTTAAAGGCTTCCCCGCAGCATATTTCCTGCGGATGGCCATCAGGCCGGGCATCTCATGTTCAGCGATCTCTATCTCCTTGCGGCCAAAGTCGGCCAGGTTGATGTCAGACACCTTGTAAGGCAGGTCGGCAGAAAAATTGTGATCCATATTCCTTCAATTTTTGATTTATCGATTTTTAAGAGTGCAAAGGTACGAATTTCGTGGAATGTTTCTACCTTTGGTTGGTATAAAGCGTGTGAAACGGGGTTAAAAAGATGAGGATCATCTATTCGAACTATTTACCGTTGAAGGGGTTCAGGGCAATCAACCTGTTCGGGATCATCGTCGCCAGAAGGGAACATGGGGATCTCGAAGAACGGGTATTACGTCACGAAGCGATCCACAGTCGTCAGATAAAGGAGCTGTGGGGTATCGGCTTCTATCTCTGGTATACCGGTGAGTGGCTTATCAACTGGATTCGTTACAGAGACCGGCAGATTGCCTTCGAACGGGAGGCTTATTTACACAACCACGATATATATTACCTGCAAGAGAGAAGACGATTTGCCTTTGTACGCTTTCTGAACAATCGTGAATGACAAAACTTCATTAGAGATGAAAAGAACCACCGGAATCATTTTCTTTGCTCTCCTGCTGCTCACGATGTGCGCACAGGGACAATCACAGAAATCAAAAATCAATCAAACAAGCAATATGAACTGGAACCCATTGACTCCTGAAGAAGAGAGAGTGATCGTTCACAAAGGAACGGAAAAGCCCTTCACGGGTGAATATCTGAACAACAAAACGGAGGGGCACTACCTCTGCAAACGGTGCGATACCCCTCTCTATCGCTCCGACAATAAGTTCGACGCCCAATGTGGCTGGCCTTCATTCGATGATGAAATTGAAGGTGCGGTGAAAAGGGTGCGCGATGCCGACGGGCGGCGCACTGAGATCATCTGCAACAACTGCGGAGCACACCTGGGACATGTGTTCCTCGGTGAAGGATTCACCCCCAAGCAGACCCGTCACTGTGTGAACTCTGTTTCGCTGAAATTCGTGCCTGTTGAAAATATAAAACGGAAACGGGTCTACTTCGCCTCCGGTTGCTTCTGGGGTACGGAGTACTTCTTCATGAAGGCTCCCGGGGTGAAGGAGACCAACGTTGGCTTCATGGGAGGACATGTGGAGAACCCTACATACACACAGGTGTGCGAGAAGAACACTGGTCACCTGGAGACCACGGAGGTGGTATACAACGCTTCCGAGACCTCATACGAGGCGATGGTGAAGCTCTTCTTCGAGACGCACGACTTCACACAGACCAACGGTCAGGGTCCCGACATCGGACCACAGTACCTCTCCTGTATCTTCTATAACGATGAGACAGAGAAGGCGATTGCGGAGAAGTACATCAATTTACTCACCGTAAAGGGTTACCGTGTGGCAACCATGCTCAAACCCGCTTCCCGTTTCTGGAAGGCAGAGGACTACCACCAGCAGTATTACGAGCACAAGGGAGCCAAACCTTACTGCCATAAGTACACTCCAATATTCTGAGTATAAAAGGTTACGGATTGTTTTTTAAGGGTGTTCTCAAAACTTTTCGTATGGTTGGGTGTTTTATAAATATGTAATGTGAAAAAACATGAAACAAAAACGTTTAATTTAAAAAAGAAAAACTATGAAAGCATTTCGATTCATTACAGCAATTACACTGATCCTGGCGCTCGGTATGAGCGTTGCCTCGTGTAAAAAAGTGAATGACGCTGATGTGCAGAATGCTGCACAGGAAGTATTGATGGCTGATCCCGCTGTTGCAGGAGTAGTGGTGACCGTACAGGAACAAGTAGCAACGCTCACCGGTATTGTAGATGATGAAGCAGCCAAGGAAGCTGCTGAAAGTGCTGTTGCAGCAGTAGAAAACGTAAAGTCGGTGGTGAACAAGATCGATGTGGTTCCTCCCGCACCAGACTACTCTGAACTCGATGCTGCCATCAACGCAGCACTGGCTGATGCATTGAAAGATCATGCCAAAGTGACTGCTGCTGTTCAGGATGGTGCAATCACGCTCACCGGTGAAATCAGGGAAAGAGACCTACCTACGCTGATGCAGAAGATGAACGCACTGAACCCCGTGCAGATCGAGAACAACCTTACCGTTAAATAAAAAAACATGGCATTGACAGAAAAGTACAAAGAACTGATTGATCTGGCCCGGGCCAACAACCTGCTTGTGAATGATGCAGGGAAGGTGCTGAAGATCGATGGAACGGTACCCACAGCCGCCATCAAGGATAAGATGTGGGATATTTACCAACGCCTCGATCCGCAGTTCAGAAGCAACGATGTGTTGCTGAATGTGAAGGCTGCCGTTACAGATGGTGGCAAGGTGCGGGTAGTCACTCGCGAGAGCAGACTCAACATCCGCAAGGGTCCCGGCACCGACCAACCTATTGTTGGCAAAGCTGAGAAGGGAGAAATAATCACCCTGATCAACAAGAGCAACGATCTATGGTGGCTGGTACGTGATGTGGATGGTGAAGAGGGTTACTGCTACGCACAGTATCTCGAGCCTATTCAGTAAACTGTTGATATCCTGACCATAAACCACAGCAGAGACCCTCTAAATCAAATTAGAGGGTCTCTGCTCGTTACAAGAACATGTGAAAAGCAGCATTTGCACGATTCCTCCATTCCTGTCGATGATGATCGTCACACTTGTTCTCCAGTCGGGGCAGCCATTCCTGGGACCCATCACCCCGGGGTAGAGCGAACCCGGATGACCGGTCATCCCATCTTTCATCATCACCAGTTCATCTTTCAATTAAAAGAGAATCTGACATTCATCTGAATCTTTAATTTCGTGCTTGGGTCTGTCAAATTAGTTGCTGTCGTGTAGTTCAAAATCAACTTTGATGAACCTTTCCTGTTTATCTCATTCATTACTGCCTGCAGAAAGTTTAAATTGGAAGCAGTATCTGTCGTAATTTTCTGATCGGTGGTGATATCAGGTAATGAAATTTTTGTTTTGGAATTGCTTGCCAGCGACAAACTCACATTAGACAATTTCACATCTTCTGACGTTGGAATTCCTGTGAACTCAAAATAGGATGTAGCCAACACATCTGCTTTCTCAATATATTTCACATACTGGCTGATGGAGGTGAAATCTCCCAGTTCAAGTGTCACATCCGGATTTTGGGTAGATCCAGCTGCAGCAATCAAAGTGAATGATTGTGATGCCGATGCATTCATTGAAACTGGCAGGTCATCGGGCTTATCGCTGCTACAGGCAGTGAACCCGATGATGAGACTCAATACGGTGAGTAAGGAAATCAATTTCTTCATATATGTTCGGTTTTAGGATTTATTCTACTCGTTCTGTTATTATAACAACAAAAGTAGTACTTTGGATCGATCCCGGGCGTTTGTTTGCTAAATATTAAGTAAAAGCGCAAGAATTACACACACTGATAAACGCAAAAAGCCCCCAGGATTACTCCTGAGGGCTTCTGTAAAGAAAGGCGGCTACCTACTCTCCCACTTGTG
>CAZBFS010000095.1:0-6619 GCA_964491215.1 uncultured Proteiniphilum sp. | reverse complement strand
GGAGGGCACACAATCCGTTCCCCCTTCTTGGTGTTTGTGCCGACTGGTGGTCATAACAGAAGATCACCTCCTCCTCAATAAACTCTTTCGCCACATCAAAGCTGTCGAAGTAATTTTCGTTGAGATCAAAGTAATTGGTGGCCTCCAGGGTGTTGGCATGAGTGATCACCTCCTGCCAATTCTCGTTGAAGAGTGCTGTCTTGGCCTGCAGTGCGATCACAGCCCCCTTTGATACCCTCCATTTTTCAGTCGGGTGGGAGTATTTTGCGTCGGGAAGCAGATTGCGGGCACTGGCCAGATCCTCGTTGATCTGTTGCCATACCTCATCGGCTGTCGCCCGTACCGCAATCTCATAGGCCTCGTTGAACGACTGCAGGGGTTTGATCAGGAGGGGGACTCCCCCATAATTGGTTACCAGGTCGAAATAGTAAAAGGCACGCAGGAAGTAGGATTCACCCAAGAGTCTGTTCTTCTCGGCAGTGTCGAAATTGAGCTTTGACATCATCTCATCGTTGGTCAGGTAATCGATGGCTGTGTTCACCCTTGAGATGCCCTCGTAGTTATAGGCCCACTGACCGTTGAAACCACCGTTGGAAGCGATGAAACTGAAGTTGTTGAACTCATCCATCCAGGCTTGGTCCCCGTCGGGGTTCCACTTCTTCTGCATGTCATCCGAGGCGATGTCCTGCAGTATGAAATCATTGCGGGTCACCGTGCCGTCGTCCCAACCCCATTCACCGATGATGTTCAGTGTGCCGGAGAGCAGTTGGTAAGATGAACTCACTGCATACTGCACGGTTGTCTTGGTGGGTTGCATATCCACCTGCTCGGGTGTGAGCAGGCCGATGGGGTCTTTCGACAGGTAATCGTCACATCCTGCAATCAGCAGGAGGAAGAGACCCGGTATCAGGAGCTTGTGATAATTATTCATTGTTGTTATGATTTGAATGGTTTAAAATGATAGATTAATGCCGCATACAAACATCCTGGACTGTGGATAGGTACCCATATCCATCAGATCGGTCGATTCTGCATCCAGTCCGGTGTAGTTGGTCAGGGTGAACAGGTTCTGAGCTGAGAGATAGAGCCGCAGATTACTGATGCCGGCCGTTTTGAAACGGTTGAATGTATACCCCAACTCCACGTTCTTCAGTCGGAAATAGGATGCATCCTCCACGAAGATGCTTGATGTACGGCTGCTGCCGTTGTCGGTGAAGCTGACCCGTGGGATCGTGTTTGTAGATCCCTCCCCGTCCCACGCTCCCAACACGCGGGTGGTGTAGTTGAATGGACGCGTGTCGTAATCCACGATCTTCTTCGAGTCGTTGTACCGGTCTACCTTTCCCACACCCTGGAACATGACTGAGAGGTCGAACTCCCGGTAGGAACCTGATAAGTTGAGACCATAGAGCAGACCAGGGTTGGGGTCACCAATGAAATCGCGGTCGTTGTCATCGATGCGGCCGTCGTTGTTCAGGTCCTTGAAGCGGATGTCACCCGGCACCACTGTTGGATTGGTAGTGGCGAACAACTGTGAGGTGATCTCTTGCGTGTTCTGGTACACTCCTTCAAAAACATATCCATAGTAGGCATTCAGCGGGTGCCCCGCTTCCGTGCGTGTCACCTGACCGATCAGGCTGGGCAGATTGGGATGTAATTTCTCCACCCGGTTTTGTACTGTTGCCAAGTTGGCGTTGATGTTGTACTTGAAGGCGTTCTCGCTGTTGCGCAGCACCAGCCCGAATTCCCAGCCGCGGTTGCTCACTTCGCCGGCGTTGACAATGGTAGGTTGTACGTCTCCCACGATACCGGGCAGGCTGATGGGCAGCAGGATATCGGTGGTATATTTCCGGAAATAGTCGATGCTCAGGTAGATCCTGTTCTTCAGTAATCCTGCATCCAGCCCCATGTTGTACTGTGTGGTGGTCTCCCACTTCAGCTCCGGGTTCCCGTAGCGGGAGATCAGATATTTGTCACCCTCCTTGCGGATCAGGGTGAGGTAGGCATAGTTGTCGATCTCCTGGTTACCCAGCTGCCCTACGCTGCCCCGCAGCTTCAGGTCGGAGAGCCAGTCATATTGCTTCATGAAGGCTTCTTCGTTGAGCTTCCAACCAGCCGACAATGAGGGGAAGTAACCCCACTGGTTGTTTTTCGCGAAACGGGAAGAGGCATCCGCCCTGAAGTTGGCGGTCAGCATGTATCTCATATCATAGACATAGGTCAGCGATGCGAAATAGGACATCAGTGCCCATTCCGAGCCGCTGCCACCGTTCCATAGATCCTGTTCCGTGCTGCCAAAATCGACATACCGGAAACTGGGTGAGTCATATTCATACCTCCTACGAGAGGCACTGATTCCCGATCCGTAGTTGTTGATAAACTCACTCCCTACTAGCGCATTGATTGAATGGAAATCGTCTATTTTGTCGTAGCTAAGAGTGTTGTTCCAGGTGAAGGTCAGCTCTTCGTCGCGCGATTCATCCAGGCCGTTGGGTCTGTTTTGCCGTCCCAGTCCCCGGTCGATCTCGCTGCCACCCCCGTCATCATCGCCGAAGTTGGAATAGAATGCCTTGTTGTGCCGGTAGTTGAGGTCGATCCCCACGTTGGTCCTGAATTTCAGCTCATTCTCCGGAAGAAACGACACCTCTCCAAACAGGTTACCGAAAGTCTTGAAGTGTGAGCGGGTGTCATCGGTGAAGTAAGCCAGTGCGATCGGGTTCTGTGTCCATTCATATTTGTCACTCTCCCAGCCACCAGTATCCCTGTTGTTGTGGAGATAAAAGGGGAGGTCGGTGAAGCGATCTCTCTCCGAGTAGGTGGGGTCGGCAGGTGATTTGAAGACCGCGATCACCGGCGGACGCAGCATCGCATGGCGGATGATGCCGGGAGCATCTCCCTTCGAGGAGAGCTTGTCCTGCACCGCGTAGGAGAGCTGCATGTTGGTGCCCACGCTGATCCTTTTCGAGAGCTTTGCGTTGATGTTGGTCCGGAAGTTGAACCGCTGATACTTGTCGTTGTCATACACCACGATCCCATTCTGATTGACATAGCCTGTTGAGAGCAGGTATTGCAGGTTGTCACTACCCCCGCTGGCGGTCATCTGTATGTTTTGGGCATATCCCGGCTCAAACACCTCATCCATCCAGTCGGTATTGGAAAAATCGCTCCTTCCCTTGTCGCCCGTGTAGGGATTGGTGCCGGAATAGCCGGCATTGTTCCATGCCTTCTCCACCACGTTCATGTATTGAGTTGCATTCAGCATCGTGGGCAGGTTACTCACCTGCTGTACCCCGGCATAGTAGTTGATATCCAGTTTGGGTTTTCCTTTGACACCGCTTTTGGTGGTGATCACGATCACACCCGCTGAGGCTCTCGATCCGTAGATGGCTGCAGCTGAGGCATCTTTCAGGACCGTCATCGATTCGATATCGGCCGGATTGATGAATGACAGTTCACGGGTGGGTACCCCATCAATGATATAGAGGGGGTTGTTGTTGCCGATGGTCCCTTCACCGCGGATGCGGATGTCGATCTCATCGCCGGGGGCACCTGTGCTCTGTGTTACCTGCACGCCAGCCACCTGTCCCTGGAGGGCTTGTCGTACATCGGGTACCCTTCTTCTCTCCATATCTCCCATGCTTACCGGTGCTACCGCTCCGGTGAGGGTCGATTTCTTCTGAACGGTGTATCCCACCACTACCAGCTCATCCATGAGTTGTGTCTCCGGCTGTAGTCTGATATCGAGGGTGACTGTGCCGGTGACGCTGATCTCCTGGCTGCTATACCCCACGTAGGATATTCTCAGGGTACTGTTTACAGGAACAGAGAGTGTAAAGGCTCCGTTGAGATCGGTCACAGTGCCTATCTCCGTGCCTGTAACCAGGATTGTCACACCGATCAGCTCCTCGTCGGTCACGGCATCCCGTACGGTACCCGTGACATCCACGTAGCTCTGTGCCTTCAATGCGAAGGCAAAGCTGATTGATAATAAAATGAATAGTACTTTTTTCATGTGAATATAGATTGAATTTATTGAAATGATACAATTTTATCTCCTGCGAGCAGACGATCACCCTCTTTGCGGATCTTCGTTCCCGATGGCAGCTCCATGATCAACACAGCCTCGTCGGCCGGAAGGGTAATGGTACTGCTCTTGTTTACTGACTTAGCGAGGTAACTTTTCGTCAGGATGTCGAAGAGGTCTGTCTCTTCTCCCCGGGTCTCGTAGACAATTTTCTTTTGTTCGGTATGAGGATTATAGATCAGGTAACAGGGAAACGGTTTCTTCGCATAAAAATCGGTCACATTGCAATCCAACTTGAGGATTCTCTCCACGTTGGTTGTCTCTACCATGGCACCCAGGATGCCCACGGGAGCTGTGCTGTAGACGCTGAACATTGATTCGTCCGGGTTATCAACGTGCCACTTGGGCCCGTCGCCGATAGCCACCGGGTGTACTCCTTCCAGTCCGGGCTTATGGTAATCATCTGCATACCGCAATCCCTCGTAGGCAATCAGGGAACGGGTGAATCCCTGCATGCCCGGCAGCCACTGGTGCTCGTCGGGTATCTCATCGGGGAAGAAGAGACGGCAGGCATTCACATTGTTGAGCATCCATCTGCCGATCGCCCTGGCATAGCGGGGTTCATACTTGACCATGGGGACCAGTGGCATGGCCAGCTTGATGCTGTTCATCAGGAACGCGTATCCCCCTCCGTCGGTGATGCTTCCCTGGAGACCGCTCACATCATAATCACCCCATTTGTCGACGATGACCCCCCAGCCAAAACGACCGTCGGGGATTTTTGTACCCTCAAAGATCCAGTTGAGCATGCGGGTCACATCATAGCTCATACCCTCCTCGGCATTGAGCCGCGCAGCTGTGTAGGCTCCCATGGGCAGCAGGATCTCGTAGAAACGGCTCTCCTGTTGCTGCTCCAGCGCTTCGATGGCGCTTTTCGCGTGGGTCAGGTAGCGTTCCTCCCCGAACTTTCTGTAGGCTGCATAGAGCACGTAGCCATGTCCGCCGGCAGCATCCTGTTGCAGCGGTATCTGGTTCACCATCCCTTTCATCTCTGCATAGTCGAAGTAGGAGTAATCGTAGTTGCCGTTCAGTACAGAATCAGCCTTGTAGAACTGTTCCGCGATCTTACGTTGGATGGCTTCACTGTTCTCCACTTCGGGATAGAGGTCACACAAGTTGTAGTAGAGCACGTTGGGGAACAGGTCGTACCACCAGTCACGCCCGTAGCCTCCACCCAGGAGTGCCACCTCCGGTGTGGTGTTGTTCATCATGATGTCCCATCCGTTATCAGAGTTGAAATAGTTTTGAACCATTTTGATAAAGTTGTAACCCTGCTGGTTCCTCTTGTCAATACCCATCAGGCTACCACCCAACAGCGCTGCCAGCGAGTTAAGGCTCTCATGGAACTCGCCGTTGTTGTTGTCGGGGCCCTGCCGCACATCGTGGAGGGCGGTAAAGAGACCGAATGTCACCTGGGGGAAGTTACGCTGGTTGTGATCCAGCCAGATCAGGGGTCCTGCCGGCAGATCCGCATTGAAATTGAAGAGATAGGCATCAAAGGCAACTGCTTTTTCTTTCCAGTCGATAATTTTGTAAGGCTGCGGATTATCCGGCATCAGCTCAATCCTCGCTATTGTTGTTTGGGTTACTCTTTGTCCATAATCAGGATCATTACTGCATGAGAAAATGAGGAGCAGTACAGAGAGCAATAAAAGTGATTTAATGTACCGATACATAGTTGCATGGTGTTTTGTTTGTAAATCATTCACGTTCTTTGGGCACAAGATCATGGTCGATCTCCCTGATGATGTTCTTTGCCAGCGGCAGTGAGAGCAACTGCACAGCCCCCACGATCACCAATGCATATTTAAGGGCGAAATTTTCGGAGACAAGGTAGACAAACGAGATGAAGAGTGCCATACCAAAAGCCCTGCCAAAGAAGAGCCCTATCTCGTGACTCAGAATGTAGGCATATTCGTTTCTCTTTTCAATGGCTTTCACCGCATCAATGGTTTTCATCATGGTGGGGAAGTAGGCCAGGTCATGCAATGGCTGGAAGAGCACCTTGCAGAGCACGAAGAGGATCACCCCCACGGCAGAGAAAAGGGTGGCATTGAACAGGGTACCCAGGAAGAAGACCATCAGCCCGAAACCGAAGATGGGCATACGATGTTTCGGTTTGGCTATCCGTCCCAGCGTATAGACCAGGATGGCGGTGATGGCACCCCCCACACCCTGAATCAGCCCCAGTGACCCCTCATCACCCACCATACGCATCACGAGGATGGCCGGTGCTGTGACCAGGAATCCCTGTACCATCCCTTTCAGGGCAGCAAGAGTCAGCAGCTTACGCCAGAGTTTATGAAAGCGGACAAAGAAGAACTTTCTTTGAACCGGATTACTGAATTTACCCTTCGAAAGCACGATGCATGCCGAGACAGCGATCAGCAGACTAAACAGTGTGATGATCTGGTAACCGTTGTTCACCTCCAGCATCGAACCAAAGAGATACTTCCCCTCGATGGTGGCAAGGAAGGCTCCCACAATCAGCGGCACCGTGATGCTCCAGAGCGAGAAGAAGAAGGATTCCAGTCC